>JAMWBP010000015.1 GCA_023819365.1 Candidatus Omnitrophota bacterium | reverse complement strand
AGTTTCTCCTTTAATGGATATATTTTCTCAAAAAACCCCAGTGCATCCTCTATCTTCATCTCAAGTACATCTGCTATGTTTTTACCTTTATAGAGAACCTCTAATGTCTCTCTGTTATATCTCTTACCCTTACAGACATCACAGGGAATAAATACATCAGGGAGGAAGTGCATCTCTATCTTTTTAATCCCTTCACCCATACACGCCTCACACCTACCACCTTTTACATTGAAACTGAACCTTCCCTGTTTATATCCCCTTATCCTTGCCTCCTGGGTATTTGCAAAGATCTGTCTTATATATGTAAATGCGTTTGTATAGGTAGCAGGATTTGACCTTGGAGTTCTTCCTATGGGTGACTGGTCAATAACAATTACCTTGTTTATCTCTTCAATCCCTAAGATGGCATCATGCTCCCCCGGTTCTTCCTTTGAACTATAAAGAATCTTTTTTATCCCTTTATATAGAACATCTTCTACCAAACTGCTTTTTCCTGAACCTGAGACACCTGTGATACATATAAACATACCAAGTGGAATTTTTATATTGATATTCTTAAGATTGTTGTGCCTTGCTCCTATAACCTGAAGATATCTACCGTTGCCTTTTCTCCTCTTTTCAGGCACAGGAATTTTTCTTTTACCTGCAAGATATAGACCTGTTAGTGAATCTGGATTTTCTATAATGGACAAAGGAGTCCCACATCCAACTACTTTACCTCCATGTTTCCCTGCACCAGGTCCAAGGTCAATTACATAGTCCGCACTTCTTATCGTTTCCTCATCATGCTCCACAACAACAACGGTATTTCCTGTATCCCTCAGTTGTTTAAGTGTATTGATAAGTTTGAGATTGTCTCTCTGATGGAGTCCTATTGTTGGCTCATCAAGTATATACAGTACCCCTACAAGTCCGGAACCAATCTGTGTTGCAAGTTTTGTCCTTTCTGCCTCACCACCTGAAAGTGTATGTGTCATTCTGTCAAGTGTAAGGTAGTCAAGCCCAACCTCTTCCATAAATACAAGCCGACTTATAATCTCTTTTAATATCTGTTTTGCTATAGTTTGTTCTCTCTCACTTAAATCCATTGTTTCAAAAAACCTCTTTGCTTCTTTAATGCTCATTGATGTAATATCCATAATTGACTTACCACAGACCTTTACTGCAAGGGACTCCTTTTTAAGACGGGCGCCATTGCAAACAGGACACTTTATTTCTCTGATATATTTCAGTATCTCTTCCTTCCTGTGCTGGCTCTCTGTCTGATGGAAAAGTCGCTCAAGATTTGGTATAACCCCTTCAAAACCATATTCATCCGAACCATAGAGTATTATATTAAGTTCTTCCTTTGTAAGGTCACAGGGTCTGTCATCAAGGTCTTTTCCTATATCCCTCAGTATTTCTCTTAACATCCCACGGTAGTAAAAAAAGAACCCTCTGCCACCTGCTTCCTGCCAGGGTTTTATTGCACCTTCCCGGAATGACTTACTTTTATCAGGTATAACAAGTTCAGGGTCTACCCTCATAAGAAATCCTAACCCTTTACATTCAGGACAGGCACCATATGGGCTGTTAAAAGAAAACATACGAGGAGAAAGTTCTTCAAAACCAATATCACAATCAGGGCAGGCGAAGTGTTCACTGTACAGGGTATCTTTCCCGTTTTCTTCTACAATAAGTAGACCCTTTCCTATCTTTAACGCCATCTCCACACTTTCGGCTATCCTTTCCCTTCCCTCTTCTGCTGGAATAAATGTATCAATAAGGACATCTATATTGTGCATTTTATATCTTGCAAGTTTTATCTCTTCATCAACATCATAGTATTTGCCGTCCACTCTTACCTTCAAAAACCCACTTTTTCTTATCTGTTCAAGGATATTTTTATACTCCCCTTTTCTCCCTCTCACCACAGGTGCAAGTATTTTAATCTCTTTCTTTCCCGTCTTTTTCCTCTCGCCCTGTAGGTTCCCTCTCCTTTCTCCTCTCACAACTTTGGGGAGAGGGTGTGGGTGAGGGGTATCTCTCCCCTCCGGAGAGAGGGTTGGGGTGAGGGTAGTTGCGGGGAGAGGGAAAATTTTATCTATAATCTCTGTAGATGACTGCCTTGATATGACCCTTCCACATTTAGGGCAGTGAGGAATACCTATTCTTGCAAATAGAAGACGGAGATAGTCATATATCTCTGTAGTGGTTGCTACTGTTGACCTGGGATTGGATGCAGATTTTCTCTGTTCAATAGCAATGGCAGGTGGAAGTCCTGTAATATGGTCAACATCCGGTTTTTTCATCTGCTCAAGAAACTGCCTGGCATATGCAGATAAACTTTCTATATATCTTCTCTGTCCTTCTGCATAAAGTGTATCAAAGGCAAGGGATGATTTACCTGAACCGGAAATACCTGTAATGACCACAAACTGATTTCTTGGTATATCAATATCTATATCTTTTAAGTTGTGTTCTCTCGCCCCTCTTACACTTATAAATTTTGGTTCCATCGTAATCTTTTATTATACTTTTTTTCAATAGATTTTGCTATACCTCTTTATTTTTTCTATTCCTCCCCTTAAGGTAAAGGGAATGAAGTTGTATAATAGAAAGGGTGTTTTTATTAAATTAGGGAGCCAGGAAACTAAAGAAAAATTGAAGGGGGGTGGCATAAGTGATAAAATAAGCGGAGAGAAGGGGGAAATGGAAAGTTTGTAATTTCTTTTAATAGGTATGAGTGGAATGCCCATCTTAAAAGATTTTTGAAAGGGTAAGATAATGTACCTATGGATAGAGGGGCTATTAACAGGAATAGTGGCTGGGTTTATATGTGGCCTTTTTGGGATGGGTGGTGGCTCTTTAATGGTCCCTGCTATTGTCTATGTTTTTAATCTTTCAATGAAACAGGCGATAGGGACAAGTCTGTTTGTTATTATCTTTTCTGCAATAGCAGCACTTATAAACTACATAAGACAAAGTAAGGTCTATCCGAAACTTGCATATTTCATTGTCCCTTCAGGTATTTTAGGTGCGCAGGCAGGGTCTTTTCTTACAAGCCGTATTTCAGATGTTTTAGTAAAGTATATATTTGTATTCATAGTTTCAGGGTTTGGTATAAGGATGTTCTTACAGGAGGAAAATGATGGTGGATGCGCGGGAAAAAATTTCAATAAGATTGTTGGTATAGTTATAGGATTTCTTGCTGGCTTTGTATCAGGACTGTGTGGTGTAGGTGGTGCGGTGCTTATCGTTCCACTCCTTTATATTTTCCTTAAAGTTCCCATCCATACCTGTATAGGGACAGCAGTAATTGCTATACTTTTTAATGCCATATCAGGTTCAATAGGTTATATAGTAAGGAGCCTTGTTGATTTCCGGATAGGACTTATGCTTGCTATTGGTTCAACTTTAGCAGCACCATTGGGTGCAAGGATAAGCATAAGGTCTCAAAAAGAAAAATTAAGAAAGATATTTGCGATTGTGCTTATACTGAGTGGGCTGGCCGTTCTTTTTAAGTGAGTTTTACCTCAACCGTACCCTTTCCATGTTGGGAAGATGCCCTCACCCACACCCTCTCCCCGTTATGCGAGGAGAGGGAAAGTAGAGGGGATAACAGGGAGAGGATAAAGATGAGGGGGAAATGGGTAACATAGAGAAAATGATAGGTCCTGTCCAGAAAAAAAGGGTACTTGGGATAGATGAAAATGGACTGGGTCCTCTTATGGGACCTCTTGTTATCACAGGTATTTTGTTAAGGGATGGAGAAGAGGAGGTATGGTTTGATGACATATCTGACAGCAAGGAGTTTTTCTCAAGGGATATAAATAATTTTTCTCGTTTAGAAGAGACAGTTGTCGCACTTTTTTATCTTTACAATAAAAAGGAGCCAGATACCCCATCGGAGATACTTAAAAGTTTCTGCAAAAGTTATAAATGTCTCTCAGGACTTAATATATGTACATGTAATATCCCTGATGGATTTATATGGTCTACTTATGAAGGGAGAAAAAAGAGATGTGAGAAATTTAAAAACTGGGTAGATAAAAATGGTATAAAGATAGAATGGCTAAAGTCCATTGCTCAGTGTCCTAAAAGAATAAATGATTTTATAGGCAGGGGAAACCATAAGTTTTTACTGGACCTTTTTACCTTATGCGATATTGTAAAGGATGTTCCGGATAAAAATGGACTTTTTATATATGGGGGGAAGATAGGGGGGCTTAAATTTTATAGAAAATATTTAAGGTATCGTCTGCCTGAATATCAGTGCAGTGTGGTTGAGGAGAGAGATGAAGTTTCCTTATACATTATGGAGGATAAAACTGCAAGGTTTACATTGGGTTTTTACAGAGATGTGGAGGAAAAGACATTCTCTGCTGCACTTTCATCCCTTGTAGGTAAATATATCAGAGAGTTATTTATGATAGGTATAAGGAAGACACTGGGTATATCAGAGGACATTTCAGGATATTATGACAGTAAGACACTATCTTTTGTAAAAACAAATTCCTTTAAGAAGTTTCCATCTGAATGTCTTTTCAGGTTAAAATAGAGATATACAAGGAGATACATATGAGATGGAGCAGATATTTTTTATCTACATCAAAAGAGCCACCAAAGGATGCTGAAACAATAAGTCATAAACTTATGTGCAGGGCAGGTATGATAGATAAGGTATCATCCGGGGTATATACATACCTTCCTCTTGGCTATAAGGTTTTAAGAAGGGTTGAAGGTATAGTAAGGGAAGAGATGGACAGGACCGGAGCAGTAGAACTTCTTATGCCTGCCTTACAGCCAGCATCATTGTGGAAGGAGAGTAAACGGCTGGATGAGATGGGAGAAGAGATGATAAGGTTTACTGACAGGCATAACCGTCTTATGCTTTTTGGTCCTACACATGAAGAGGTGATAACAGATATTGTGAGACGGTATATAAACTCCTGGAAGCAACTACCTCTAACACTCTATCAAATACAGACAAAGTTCAGGGATGAGATGAGGCCAAGGTTCGGGATAGTAAGGGCAAGAGAGTTTTTGATGAAGGATGCATACAGTTTTGATAGGGATGAGAAAGGGCTGGATGAGTCATACCAGAAGATGAGAGATGCATATAAAAGGATATTTACCAGATGTGGCCTTGAATTTTCTATCCAGCAGGCAGATTCTGGGGTTATTGGTGGAAAATTTTCTGAAGAGTTTGTGGCAAAAGGTGAGTGTCCTGAACTTGAGGTAGGCCATATATTTAAATTAGGGACAAAGTATAGTGAAACAATGAAGGCGTTTTTTGTGGACAGGGATGGTAAAGAAAGACCAGCAGTAATGGGCTGCTATGGTATAGGGGTAAGCAGGATTGTTGCTGCGGTTATAGAGGGAAACAGTGACAGAAAAGGAATTATCTGGCCATTATCAGTTGCTCCTTTTACTGTGCTTGTTATACCTGTGAATACTGAAGATACCACAACCATAAACACAGCAGAAAAGATATATAGTGACATTAAATGTAAAGGGGTTGAAGTTCTTTTAGATGACAGAGATATAAGTGCAGGGATGAAGTTTTCTGATGGAGACCTTATAGGGATACCTTTATGGGTAGTGATAGGGAAGAAGTTTGTTGAGAAGGGAAAGGTAGAAGTAAAGATAAGGAAGGAAGACAGATTTTTTGAGATAGAACCAGAAAATCTTACTCAATGGATTCTTGATTATATAAAAAGAGACAGTAAATAGTCCATATTGGTATTGTTGCATTTGGTTTGACTAAATGCTATAATTGTTGCATATGGTAAGAAGAGAATTCTGGATATCCAGGATACTAAGTGGCTGGAATAGAAGGTCTGTGATATGGCTTTCTGGTGTGAGGAGGGTTGGAAAGACATTCTTATGTAAAAGTATACCTGATGTTGAATATTTTGATTGTGAGATTCCAAGGGTAAGAAGATTTATTGAGGAGTTTCCTGATGACTTTTTAAAAGAAGGGAGAGATAAAAAGATAGTTATAGATGAAATACATCGCCTTTCTAATCCCTCAGAGATTTTAAAGATAGCAGCAGACCACTTTCCTGATACAAAAATAATAGCAACTGGTTCATCTACACTTGGTGCTTCTAAAAAATTCAGGGACACATTGGTTGGAAGAAAGATAGAGATATATCTTACGCCTATTATTTCTAATGATATGAAAGATTTTAAGAATGTTGATATAAAACACAGATTTTATTTCGGGGGACTTCCCCCTTTTTTTATGTCCAACCAAATAGATGAAAGGGAATTTCAGGAGTGGATTGATGCCTACTGGTCAAAGGATATAATGGAACTTTTTAGATTGGAGAGAAGATATTCCTTTATAAAATTTACAGAATTATTATTCACGCAAAGTGGCCAACTTTTTGAAGCAACAAAATTTTCCAGATTATGTGAAGTGAGCAGAACTACTATACTGAATTATTTAGCCATTCTTGAAAATACCTATATAGTACATATTATAAGACCATATACTACAAGAAAAGCGAGAGAGATTGTTGCCGCACCGAAGGTTTATGCTTTTGATACAGGTTTTGTATGTTATTATAAAGGATGGAAAGAACTTAGGAATGACGATTTCGGCTATCTCTGGGAACACTTTGTATTGAATGAACTTTATGCACATCTTCAAAACAGAAGGGCAATATTCTACTGGCGAGATAAACAGGGGCATGAAATAGATTTTATTTTTATGAAGAAAAAAGAGCCCATTGTGATTGAGTGTAAGTGGTCTCTAAACGAATTTAATCCCAAAAATATAATTTCTTTCAGGAAAATATATCCTGAAGGTGATAACTACATTGTTTTATACAAACTGGAGAGAAATTTTAAAATAGAGAAAGAAAATATAAAAATAGAATTTTTAAATTTAGAAGAATTAATAAAAAGAATAAAAGGAAATTCTGTATCTTAATACAGAACAATGAGACAGATTATAAAAGAAGGGTTTTCCTTAAAAGGAAAGGAATTTCTTCTTTCCCTTATAGTATTTTCTTATCTTGTTATCTCATTTTCAGTGCTTTCTTTTTATACATCTTCTGACTATCTGCCATATATCCAGTTATTTTTCCTACTTCTTGAAAACTACATAACCGTCTCTGTCTATTATGGAATCAGGCAATTGTTATGGGAAGGTATACTTGATATCCCTGCTATTTTTACAAAAGGAAGGCAACTTTTTTTCAGGGTCCTTGGATATAAGATTATGGCAGGTGCTTTTATTATTTTGGTCTTTGCCTTCTGTTTAAGTATGGTGGAACTTGTAAAGAATTCCTCAATTATTACTGCTGGATTTATTACTGCTTTTACTATTCTCTGGCTTACTTTCCCTGTATACCTTTTTCTTTTAACATTACTTGCTCCACTGGTTATCATTGCTGATGATGTCCCTTTATTCAAAGCAGTAAGGATGAGTATGGGATTTATAAGAGGGCATCTTTTAGATACAGGTAAACTGATTTTATTACTTCTGCCTCTATGGGCTTTTGTAATTTATCTTTTAAAGTTGTATAATGAAAAGGTCACTTTTTTACAGATGGTTATATTTTATCTTTTTTCTTTACTGGAGATTATAACAGTTAAGGTCTTTTTACTTTTTTACAGGAAGAGAGAGGAGAGATAATGGAAGAGAAGGTCTTTGAGATACGGTGGCATGGTAGAGGAGGACAGGGAGCAAAGACAGCAGCACTCCTTTTTGGTGATGCAGCACTTTCCACAGGCAAGTATATCCAGGCGTTTCCTGAGTATGGTCCTGAAAGGATGGGTGCACCTGTCCAGTCATTTAACAGAATAAGCAGTCAGCCGATAAGGGACCACTCTAATATTGAAAATCCAGATGTGGTTGTTGTGCTTGATGTAACACTTGTCGGCCAGGTAGATGTAACAAAGGGGCTTGACCCAGAAAAAGGGGTTCTGATTGTTAATACTCCACTGGAAGCAGAAGAGATAAAAGAGAAATTAGGATATAAAGGCAGGGTATGCACTGTAGATGCGTCCCGTATAGCAGTAGAGACCATAGGGAAGGATATCCCTAATACACCTATGATAGGTGCACTTACAAGGGTAACAGGTATCTTAAACATAGATGAACTTATTGAAGATACTAAAAAGAAACTTGAGAAAAAATTCAGAAACAGGCCAGAGATAGTAGAAGGGAATATCAAGGCAATAAAAAGGGCATATGACGAGGTGAAAGGAGTATAAATATGGAAGATAAAAAGGCAGGATGGAAGGAATTACCTGAAGGAGATGTTCTTGAAGGTGCCTCTTCATTGAAGTTTAAAACAGGAAACTGGAGGAATAAAAGGCCTGTACATATTCCTGAAAGATGTATCAACTGTTTTATATGCTGGATTTCCTGCCCTGACAGTGCGGTGAAGGTAAATAGTGAGGCAGGGAAGTTTGAAAGGTTTGATTATGACTATTGTAAGGGGTGTGGTATATGTGCATATGAGTGTCCCAAAGAAGCGATAAAGATGGTTGATGAACAGGAAGGTGAAAAATGAAAAGACAGATTATAAGATGGATAGTGATTGTCCTTGTCCTTTCTGGCTGGATTGTATCAGGGGTGCTTTATGTAAACTTTAAAAATAAGGTGGCAAAGATAGAAACAGAAATTGCACAACTAAAATCAGAGATACAGTCATACCAGTTTCTTGTTCAAGATGTTGAAGAAAGTGTAAAGCAGATAGATAGTATTATAGCAACACTCCAAAATCTTAAAAATAATCTTAAACGGTTCCAGAACAAAGTAGAAAAGGGAGCAGAAAAAAATGAAGGTAGCGAGAACAGGTAATGAGGCATTTGCAGAAGCAATGAGACAGATTAATCCTGATGTAGTCGCAGCATATCCCATCACACCGGCAACAGAGATTGTCCAGATATTTTCTCAATTTGTAGCAGATGGGCTGGTCAAAACAGAATTTGTAGCAGTTGAAAGTGAACACAGTGCTATGAGTGCATGTATAGGCGCATCCGCATCAGGTATAAGGGCAATGACAGGGACATCATCACAGGGTCTTGCGCTTATGTGGGAGATGCTTTATATAGCCGCAGGTTTACGACTCCCCATTGTTATGGCAGTAGTAAACAG
>JAMWBP010000014.1 GCA_023819365.1 Candidatus Omnitrophota bacterium | reverse complement strand
CTTGAAGCCAAAGAATTGATTTACCGACTCAAGACGGACTTTGAAAGGGAAACGCGAAACAAACGTAAGGAATTGCAGTTCCAGGAGAAGCGACTTCAACAGAGAGAACTAAACCTTGAAAGGAAACTGGAACTCCTTGATAAAAAAGAGGCGGATATAGCTCGGAGAGAGAAAGAACTTGAAGAGAATGTAAGTGTATTAAAAAACAGAGAACTTGAACTTAATTCTCTGCTTGAAGAGGCAAAGAAGAATCTTGCCCTCATATCAGGTATGTCCCCTGAAGAAGCAAAGAATCAACTTTTGAAGGTTATGGAAGAAGATGCAAAAAAGGAATTACAGGTTCTTGTAAGAAAACTTGAAGAGGAAGCGAGAAATACAGCAGAGGAAAAAGCACGAGAGGTTATTCTTACCTCTATGCAACGGCTTGCACCAGAAGAAGCATCTGAAAGCGTTGTGTCAGTTGTAAGTTTGCCGAACGACGAAATAAAAGGGAGGATTATTGGAAGGGAAGGAAGAAATATACGCGCATTTGAAATGGCAACAGGTGTAGACCTTATAGTTGATGACACTCCTGAAGCGGTTACATTATCATCTTTTAATGCCTACAGAAGAGAGATAGCAAGACAGACACTTGAACGGCTTATAGCAGATGGCCGAATCCATCCTGGAAGGATTGAAGAAGTAGTTGAAAAGGTAAAGAGAAAAGTTGATGAAGATATGATAGAAGATGGGAAATCAACCATTTTTGAAGTTGGTATTGAAAATGTTCACCCTGAACTTATAAAACTCCTTGGCCGGCTAAAATATAGAACAAGTTATGGACAGAACTCATTACAGCATGCAAAGGAAAGTGCCTTCCTTGCAGGGATGATTGCAGCAGAGATTGGGTTGGATGTAAAAATAGCAAAGCGTGCAGCACTATTCCATGATATAGGGAAGGCAGTTGATCAGGAAATAGAAGGAGGACATCCTGAGATAGGGGCAGAACTCCTCAGAAAGTATGGAGAGAGTGATATAATTGTTGATGCAGCATTAAGCCACCATAAGGATGTTGAATTGAACCACCCTTATACACTGCTTGCCCAGATATCTGATGCCATATCAGCAACAAGACCAGGTGCAAGACGAGACACCCTTGAAAAATATATAAGACGGATAGAGGACCTGGAAAAAATTGCATCTTCCTTTGAAGGTGTTGATACTGCCTTTGCAATTTCTGCTGGCAGAGAAATAAGGGTAATTGTAAAACCTGACAAAATATCTGATGAAGGAGCAAAGGATTTAGCAAAAACCATTGCGAAAAAGATAGAAGAAACAATGCAGTATATAGGACAGGTGAAAGTAACCGTGATAAGAGAGAAGAGGGAAGTAGAACTTGCAAAATAAAAATATAGAAAAAGATATTTCCTTGAAAAATCAGGTATTTAGAAGATTAAAAACAGCCAAACCCTTGATATATTTAAAATTCCACTTGACAAGTTTATATATCCCTTGTATTATATTAAAAATTTAATGAGAGGAGGTGAGAGATATGAACAAGGCGGAATTAGTTGATGCAGTGGCAAAGGTTGTATCTACAAAGAAAGAAGCAGCGGCAGCAGTAGATGCTGTCCTTGATGCGATCACAGGGTCCCTGAAAAAAGGACAGCCAGTCACACTTGTCGGATTCGGAACATTTAAGGTAGCCAAGAGGAAAGCAAGAACCGGAAGGAATCCAAGGACAGGTAAGGAGATAAAGATTCCGGCAAAGAAGGTTCCGGTCTTCAGAGCAGGAAGCGAGTTAAAGAAAGCAGTTAAGTAAAAATTATTGAGAAAAGCGGACTTATTTAGGAAAAAGTCCGCTTTTTCTCATTTCATTCTCTTTTGGAATTGTGGTAAAATTTTAAGAAAGGAAAATTCTTTCAAGGGCCAGTACTTGCAGATAATACGTCCTTTAATAAATGAGTTATCCACAGGTCCCCATACACTGCTATCTTCACTTTTATTTCTGTTATCTCCTAAAAGAAAATAACTACCATCTGGTATCTTTGTCTTTAATACCTGGTAGTCAGGTTTTTCCTTTATATATGGTTCATTGAGTTTTTCCCCATTAATATACACATCTCCATCTTTTACTTCAATTGTTTCAGAAGGAAGTCCAACGATTCTCTTTGTGAGAATTTCCTTTTTCCCTTCTGGTGCTTCTATTAAGACAATATCATATCTTTTTAAAACACCATTTTTTATAACAATCACCCTATCACCAGGTATTAGTGTGGGCTCCATTGAAGAGGATATTATTTTAACAAAGCGGACTTCCTTTATGCCGAATATGTATCCCACAAAAAAAATAAAACAGAGAAAAATGAGGTTTTTTATAAGCCGTATCATAACTTTTATATTCTAATGTGAAAAGATATGTCGGTCAATATCCTATATAAAGATTGATCTTTAACACAGTCCAGGATAGAAACCTATCTGCAGAGTTCATAGGTTATTATCTCTATAAGTTTCTCTATAGATTTTTTTACAGGGATGGATAACTCCTGTGAAAACTTAATTATCTCTGGTTGTATCCCTATAACCTTACAGTTTGCACCTGTCTGATTATGTATATGATTTAGAAGAACAGAGATTGAAAAACTATGTGTAGAGGTTGTTAATTCCTGTAATTCCTCATACTCCAGTGTTTTTATCTCACCTGGCTTACCACCAAAATCCACTGCATCCATAACGACCACTGTGTTTGGTTTAAACCTTTCAATAACACCTATGTAGTTCTCTATTGAATTCCCTGTATCTATAATTTTTACATCTTTCCTCTTCACTATCTTTGCCAGTTTCTCTGCAATAACAGAGCCAGCACCATCATCTGCTTTCATTCTATCTCCCATCCCAGCAATAACTATTTTCCCCTTCCATTCAACTGATATCGCATCCTGCAGTGTATGAAGTTGTTTAAAGACAATATCCGAAAATGCCTCAATCCATATAGAAAATCCTTCTTCTGTCTTTACAGAAAGAGGTATAAATTGAGCCAAAGATATATCTTTCAGATACTTCTTGAAGGTGTCTAAGTCAAAGTCCGTATGCGGTAGGAGGTCTGTCTTGTTGAGAATACATATATCTGCTATCTTGAACATCAACGGGTATTTCAGTGGCTTATCTTCCCCTTCAGGAACACTTGATACCACAACATTAAATGATGTTCCTATCTTAAACTCAGCAGGACATACAAGATTTCCAACATTTTCAACAAAGATTATGTCTATATCTTTTAATCGGAAATTCTCTAACCCCTTTTTTACCATAAATGCATCGAGATGGCAGGCACCACCTGTGTTTATCTGAATAACAGGGATATCCAACTTAGCCAGCCGTTCACCATCCAAACTTCCTTTTATATCACCCTCTATAACGGCAAAGGAAAACCTATCCTTTAATTCAGATATCGTTTTTTCCAAAAGTGATGTCTTTCCTGAACCCGGTGAACCCATAATGTTCACAGCAAATGTATTTGTTTTACTTAATACTAACCGGTTTTCCTCTGCAATCTTTTCGTTCTCCTCAAATATACTTGTTCCCACCTCTATTGTCTTTATCTTTTTCATATGGTCAGAGTTCTTTTTGATTTTAGATATGATATTTTTCATAATATTTTATCATACTAATTTATTAGATGAAATTTGCCTGCAAACTCAATCCACTCTTTAATCCAGAGTAGGGGTCTTTTTCTGGCGTATATCAGAATAACAAAGCCCATTTATTCTGGCAGAAGCACGCATGGGAATAGGTTGACAGAAGATAGGGAATATCTGGCTGGGGGACTAGGACTTGAACCTAGACGCCGAGATCCAGAGTCTCGTGTCCTACCATTAGACGATCCCCCAGAATAATAAATTTAAAATCCGAAATCTGAAACTATAAATAACTTAAAAGTGAACAATTTTGATTTACTTCTCATATCTCACTTCTACCATATCATGACAATTCCTCTATATCTGCTACTCTTGGTTATTCTCTCTTCCGGAAGGTTATTCTGTATTCATCCCCTTCTTTTGTAATCAGGATGTGTCCTTCTCTTCCTAACCATCCTAAACTTAACATTACGATGTCCCTTTCCCTTTTTATTGCCTGTGCAATCTGGGAAAGTGTCGCCTCATTGTATTTTTCAAGATACTGCCATATTTCTCCTGCAACTATTCCTATTTCTGTTATCATATCATCTCCTTTCAGAGAGAGAATTATCTCTTTTTATATTTTACACCTTTTCTTCTCTTTTGTGAAGAGTGTTGCATCTTGGACACCTGGATATGTTTTCTGCACGGCTATCTATATATATATGAAGGCATATCGGGCACTGCCATAGGGTATTATAATTATCTTCTTTCACCCTTTTATCTTTCCTGTAGTCAAAGAAAATCCATATGAAAAGTATAAGAATACTGATGCTTAAATAAAGAACCACTGCAAGATTTATCTCTATTTTTATCATTTTAAATAAAATCTAAATGTTATTAATCCCCATGCCTGTTTATCTGTCCTTACTGCCTCAAAAACCCATTTTCTTAATTTTTGTTCTGTGTAAAGGTCAAGATCTGGATAACCTGATGATGTAATGATGTTTGTAAGTACAATCTTTCCATCAGGGTCAACCCAGAATTTTATCCTTATAATACCTTCTAATGATCTTTCTATCGCCCATCCTGGATAGTCCACTGGCTCTTTATAAATGAGGGTTCTCTCTCCAGCAGGTCCTTCTATCTCAATATCAGAACCGGCAGATTTCTCTTCTGAAAAAGTAGTTTTGATATTAAAAGAAGTTATTTCTGGTATTTTAATTTCAGGAAATTCAAATCTGGTAGATAGTATCTCCGGTGGCATAATAACCTTTGACAGTCCTATAATTTCTTGAGAAGAGAATTGCATAATCTCTTTCTTTCTCTTTACTACAATTTCTTCTCCTGGAGATATTTCTGGAGTTGTAAGCGATACACTTTTTACCTCTGTTGATGGTTTCATAGGTGCCATACTTATAGGAAGAAGTGATACCTCTATAGGTTGTATCTTCTTTTCTGCTACCGGTAGGATAAGTGAAAAGATAGAAATCCCTGTTATGTGTATTAACAAACTCACGATAAATGTCTTCAGCAAAAGATGGTTTTTCCATACCATTGTTTTAAAATTCAGGTATTGTTCCTATAACAATTTTACTTATGCCTGTCCTTCTTGCTATATCCATTACACCTACAACAACTCCATGTTCTGCCTTCCTGTCTCCTTTAATGATTAATACTCTGTCAGGGTTGACTGCTACTAAATTCTGTAATGTCTTTTCCAGTTGTTCCATTGTTAAAGGGGTATCTCTATAAAAGATAGCCCCCTCTTTCGTTATACTTACAAGTACCTCTTTTTCAGTTATTGTTTCAGAGGTTGTCGCTTGAGGTAGATTAATCTTTATACCCGGCTGCATAATAAAACTTGATGTAAGCATAAAATATATTAGTTGAAGGAAGACAACATCTATTAGAGGAGCAATATTCAAATCACCCTTTATAATTGAGTAATGCCGTGGAAATCTCATCTTTATATTTCCTCCTCTTCTGACTTCAAAAAGAAAAGTATATCTATCAGCCGCGTAGCACTTTTTTCCATCTGGAGGATTATATTATTGACCCTGCTTACGAAATAGTTATACGCTAAATATGCAGGGATGGCAACAGTAAGTCCTGCGACAGTTGTAACAAGTGCCTCCCATATGCCACCTGCAAGTTCTCCTGGATTTACAAGTCCACCCTTTGCTTCTATCACCATAAATGCCTTTATCAGTCCTGTAACAGTACCAAGAAGTCCTAATAGAGGTGCTATCGTAGCAATGGTTGCAATAATTCCTAAGTATTTTTCAAGAACAGGTATCTCATGGTTTGCAGCATCATCTATTGACTCTTTTATCTCTTCCCTGCTTCTGTCTGATTTCAAAAGTCCTGCCTTTATCACCCTCGGAACAGGCTTGTCCTGGTCTTCACATAACTGCAGTGCCTCTTTTATCTTTCTTCTTTTCAGATGATCTTCTATCTCTTTTATAAATTTTTCATTGTCTATCTCAGCATTTTTCAATGAGAGCAGCCGTTCAATGACTATTGCCAGTGTCAGTACTCCGGCAAGAAATATGGGTATCATTATAACCCCACCCTTAACAACAAGATTCCATAAACTCATCTACACCCTCCGTTAGGTTAAAAGAAAAACCTTATAAATGACATTATATTTCTTCCTTCTGCAGGATATCCAGGCACCTTAAAGTTATTTCTATCTGTAATGTTATAAAACATTATACCCAATTCCAATAGTTTTTCTTTTGTAAAAACTATCTCTGTATTGATAACTGGAGTACTTTCCAGTTCCTTTCCTAAAAATCTCCTTTCCCCTGTATAAGAAAGCCATAACTTCCCTCTTGATTTTTTATAGTTTACTGTAAGTCCTGTGTCAAATACCTCTTCCGGATAAAAATCTATATCTTCTGATAAAAACCTCTTTTCTCCCTTGAAAAACCACTTTATATAATCTGTAAGGGTATGCTGAACTTCAAAGTTGACACCTGCCTGCCAGTACTGTTGAGGATATGGCTCAAAAAGACCGTTTCCGTCCTTATCATTCCATCCATAAAAATTATCTCTGTAAGATAAAGATATGTCAAGACACATATATGTATCTGTGAATTTTTTTTGGAAGACAAGGGAGGCCTTATATTCTTCTTCAGGGGCAAAATTATATCCCATTATCTCCTTATATTCGTCAGATATAATATCTCTGTAAAGGTCTGGAATTATGTATGTACTTATCAGATTTAGTGTAATGTCTTCGTTGATATTATATGTAAGTGAAGGGAGAAATCTAACTCCATATCTTTCTATTACTTTTAATGTTCCGCCAATATTCAATCTTTCCAGTTTTTTATGTATGGACTGATAAAAGGATGTGGTGGAAAAACCCTCATCAAAGACATCATACCTTTCTATACCTGTTTCAAACATTAAAGAATATTTATCTATTAAAAGTTTCAGAGTTGTAAAGTTTATTTCATCCGTATTATCTATCCTGTAAAAGCACTGGCTTATAGATGGTATAAAGTCCTGGCTTTTTACGAAAGAAAACCCTGTGTTAAAAGATAGAAAATCCCTTTCTATATTAAAAGGATAATCTTCCGGGCCAGGAAGTCCTATAGAACCCTGTGAAAGTCCAAATGATAGTTTACTGTCTAAAGAGTTCCTCTGAAAGTTAAACCCTGTCTTCTGTCTCTGGCTATTGTCTCTGTATCCACTGGATAACAGGGTTTCTAAATCAAAAAGATACTCTAATTTCTCTGTTGTGGAATGGTAGAAAAGTGTGTTTTTCGCAGTATCATAACTTCCCAGGGTGAATGAGACATAACCTTCATAAGTTTTCCATTCTGTTATACCTTCTTCCAATTCTCCAATAGGTTCTCGGATTTCAGGTATTGTGATATTGAACGAAGGGGTAGATAAAAGGAATATCCGTGTCTTTTCAATCCGAATGTCCTCTCCTGTAATCCTTTCTTCAGGCAGTTTTATTTCCTGAGAGAGTCCATTGAGTACCAGTGATATCCAGATAAGAGTTAAAACTGATTTTATCTTCATTTCTTCAGATGTTTAAGGTTTTCCTCTGCCTTCCTTACCCAGTCAGGAAAGTCCGAAAAGAAGGTGATGACTTCAAGATACTTTTCTTGTGCTTTTTCTATCTCCCCTTGTTTCTCATATATCCAGCCGAGATAATATGTTGCTTCCACCTTTTCCGATGGTTTAACGCTCTGAAGTTTTTCCAGGACATCCTTTGCTTTTTTGAAGTCCTTGAGAAGAAAAAGCACCTTGCCATATAGAAAAGAGATTGTTTCACTTTTTCTTTTTTCAAGGAATACCTCACAGAGTTGTATCGCCTCATTAAATTTCCCCTGGTTTATCTTACTGTTTATAAGCATTGCAATTGATGTCTCATAGAAAGGCGTTTGGGGAAATTTTGTAGTAAGTTCAGAAAGATATCTGTCTGCTTCAGCATAATTCTCCAATTCATAATATCTTTTACCCGTGAAGAAAAGTATCTCATGGATATATCCACTCTCAGGAAATTCTATTCTTAATCTATCCCAGGTTTTCATAGAGTCGTCAAAAAGGTTCTTTATATAATATGTATAGCCAAGCCAGAAATATGCCCCCTCTTTTGTCTGCTCACTGGAAGACATTTCAAGGGCTTTTTTAAAATAGATTATAGCATCATCATATTCACCCATATTAAAGTTTACAAAGCCAAGTTTAAGATAGACCTCTCCAAGGTATTTATCCTGTTGTAGTTCTGTTATCTCTTTAAGATATACCTCTGACTCATTCCATTTTTCCTGTAGCATCTTTACATTTGCCAGTTCAGAAAGTACCCTGAAGTGTATATCCTCTTCCTCACTGGTCTTTAACCCTTCCAGGAGAGAAACAGCTTTTTCAAAGTTCCCCCTTCTTTTTTCAATAAGGGCCAACTGGAAGGATGCCCACACACTATATATGGTCTCAGGAAATTCCTGCCTCACCCTGTTAAAAAAGTATTCTGCGGTAGTGTAGTCCTTCTTATTGAAAAAACAGTCCCCTAACTTCAGGCATATATCCGGAATAATCTCTTTATGCCTTATCTTATCAGCGAGTTCTAATGCACTTTTTAAAAGTTCTGCTGCTTTATCAAAGTTGTTTTCCTGATAATATGTCAGTCCCTCATAATATAATGTCTCAGGCAGATATTCAGACGATATAAAGTCAGTGGAGATGAGATGAAAAAGTTCTCTGCTTTTATTAATATTTCCCTCTTTAAATAGAACCATTGCCGTTGAAAATATCACCTGTGAGATCTGACTTTCAAGGAAGTTGTCAGGAGAAAATCTGTTTTTATATTCAGAATATAAAGAGATAGCAGATATTAAATCAGTTTTTTTTAGATATGCCAGTATAAGGTATGACATAGCATCTTTGAGAAATTCAGATTCAGGTTTTTTCTTGACAATGAGATTGAGGGATTGTATTGATTTATCTACATCTTCAAGGTAGAGAAGATTGACAGCATAAAGAAGGCGGGCATAATCAATATCAGGAGCACCAGGGTTTTCTTTAATG
>JAMWBP010000013.1 GCA_023819365.1 Candidatus Omnitrophota bacterium | reverse complement strand
CAGAAAAAAGTATCAGAATACTAACCCATATAAACCTCTTTCCTATAAATCTTTTCACATTAAAAGCCACTTCCATAAGGGAGTATATCTTATAACTTTACTGTTGACCTCTTCATCCTTCTCATAATCTCCAGTTATGACAATCCCTTCGTTTAACTTAAATTTTTCCATAGCAGCCATTAGCGGTTTCAATTCCCTTTTTCTAATACCAAACTCATCTATGTTCCAGCAACATTGTATCAATTTGGTTACCTTTAAGCCCTCTTTTATAATGAAGTCAACCTCTTTGTTGTTGTGCTGCCAATAATAAACTTCTAAATCAGGATTAAAACTTTGCTCTTTCTTCAATTTTAAAGATACTACATTTTCAATTAATCTACCAAGATTTTCACTAAACTTAAATCCGATTGAATTTGCCATCCCTATGTCCATTGCATACAATTTTCGTGGAGATTTTTCTTGTTCTTTAACTGAATAGGAAAACTTTCTTATAAAAAATACCAGATTTGCTTCTTCTAAGTATGAAGAAAATTTTTCTACTGTAAGAGTAGAAGCATTTAAAAATTTACCGATAGAATTAAAAGTCATATGGGTGGCAATATTTGTTAAATAAAATTTCCCAAGCATCCTTAAAAGTTCACCCTTTCTTATCTTATATCTTCTCTCAATATCTTTTGTTAAGATATCATCAAAGTAAGTTAGAAGTAATATCCTTTTGTTTGCGCCAAGGACAACTTCAGGAAATCCACCCCATTCTATATATTCTCTTATCAATGCCTTTATCTCTATCTTTTTTGATATAATATCCATCCTGTCATCTATAGTTATATCCCTGAAACTTAAAAATTCATTGAAGTCCAGGGGATAAATATAAACATCAAGGTGTCTTCCTGTTAACACTGTAGATAATTCGCTCCCAAGTAGTTTTGAAGAGGAACCGGAAATAATAATCTTTGCCTTCCCAAGTTCATGGACAGTCCTTACCCATCTTTCCCATCCTGGGACATTATATACCTCATCTAAAAATATAAAGGGTTTCCCTGTTGGATAGAGAAATTCAAGGTACCTCTCATAGATTTCCTGTAAAATCCCTGGATAAAGTTCTGTAAACCTCTGGTCTTCAAAATTTATTATTAAAATGTTTCTTGGCTCCACACCAGTAGAGATTAAATGTTTTGCGATTTGTCTCATAAGATAGGACTTCCCTGCTCTGCGTATTCCAATTATTGCAATAACTACATTTGATTTCAGCAGAGATAGGCATCTCTTTAGATATCCCTTCCTCTCTTTTCCTGTTTCTTGGTCTTTGTTCCAGAAGTTCCAGTCGTTCAAGATTTCCAGGATGAGATTTTTATCCATTTTTATTTATTTTACTAAACATTTTTATCCATTTTTGTTTATTTTACCATTTTCTCCTCAAAATGTCAACATACCCCATCCAAATAGGGTAACCCCCTTTTGGTTATATCACGGGCTATTTCTTCAGACAAAAAGTCCCCCTCACCCTAAACCCTTTCTTCGCTTATCCACCTTACTTTTTTCCTCTCCAGAGGGGAGAGGGTAAGGATGAAGGTCTCTTCCTATCTTAATGCGCCTTCTACAAGCGGGTTTAACAGTTGGCGATTTCATTTAACTCCTTCATAGACGAAGTATTTCGTTTATCCCAATTCTGGGTGAAGTGTCAGAGCATACCATTTTTAGAACCTTTTTCCACATCATTTATTATATCCATAAAACAGGGAATTGCAAAGTTATAAAATCAGATGAGAATTTTTAGCGAAGTGATAAATTCTTCAGGGGGTGGACCAAACCTATCTTTCATCTCTTCAAGTAATATATCTACCTCCACAGGAGTTGTGAGTTCTGCAAGTCGCCTGTAAAAAGAAAACCTTATAGCAGGGCTTTTTATATATTCATCAGGGATAACAGGAATTACCCTTTTCTTAAATAACTCTTGTGCTTTCTCCCTTTTTGTCTCTCCCATTATCTCCCTCCAGAATCTGCAATAAAGTTCAAAACCAACCTGCTGGATAAATCCATGCTGTTGCTTCCCCAGGATATTGCCCGCCCCTCTTATCTCAAGGTCTTTCAGTGCAACCTTATAACCACTACCTGGCTTATTTAACTGCTGTATTGCTGATAACCTTTCTTTTGCTTCTTTTGAAAGAAATGCTGGGTCAGGATAAAAGAAATATGCATATGCACGCCATTTATACCTTCCAACCCTACCCCTTAACTGATATAAATCTGCAAGCCCGAATGTATGTGCATTATCCACAATTAGAGTATTTGCCCTTGGAACATCTATCCCATTTTCTACAATACTTGTTGCCACAAGTATATCTATCTCCCCTGCTGAAAAACGTTCCATAATCTCTGCAAGTTTTTTGGGTTCCATCCTTCCATGTGCCACCTCTATGTTTGGAACAAAAGGAAGTATATGGTATAGTTTTTCTTTTGTCTTTTCAATATCATATATGCGGTTATGAAGATAGAATACCTGCCCCTTTCTCTCAATCTCTCTCAATACTGCTTCTCTTATCAGATTCTCATTGTACCTGCCTACATAGGTAATAACAGAAAGACGCCCCTGTGGAGGTGTCTCTATAACGCTTATATCTAAAATCCCTGAAAGTGCCATATAGAGTGTTCTGGGTATAGGAGTTGCTGTAAGTGTTAGAACATCTATATTTTTAAATTCCCTTTTTATCTTTTCCTTATGGATAACACCAAATCTTTGCTCTTCATCAATGATGAGAAGTCCAAGATTTTTAAAGAAAACATCCTCCTGTAATAACCTGTGTGTGCCTATTACTATATCTACACTGCCATTCTCTATTCCTTCAAGGACTTTCTTTTGCTCTGTCTGTGTAAGAACCCTTGAAAGCATCTCTATCCTTACAGGAAAGTCGGCAAATCTTTCCCTGAAAGTCAGAAAGTGCTGGAGTGCAAGGACAGTGGTTGGGACAAGGACTACCACCTGTTTACCACTTATAACCGCCTTGCAGGAAGCCCGCAGTGCCACCTCTGTCTTTCCATAACCAGAGTCACCACAGACAATTCTATCCATAATGGTTTCTGATACCATATCGCTTTTAACCTCATCTATTGCCTTCTGCTGGTCTTCTGTCTCTGTATATATAAAACTGCTATCAAACGCCTTCTGAAACTCCTCATCAGGTAGAAATGCAAACCCACGCTCTTTTTTTCTGATTGTATAAAGATTATAAAGGTCTGCTGCAAGGTCTCTTATGGAGCCCCTTACTTTTTCTCTGATTTTTATCCAGCCCTTGCCACCAAGAGTAGATAGTTTTGGAATGCCTGTCCCTATATATTTATGAAGAAGGGATATCTGGTCAACCGGTACATATAACCTGTCCCCTTTTTCATATTCAATAATAACGAACTCCTCTATCTTTTCTCCTGTCTTTATCTTTTCCATACCTTTAAAGATACCAATACCTTCATTGTAATGTACAACATAATCACCTTCTCTTATCTCTACATAACTTTTTATAGGAACTGCCTCTGCATAGTATCTGGCAGGATGCCTCCGCATCCTGTATCTTCCAAAAAGTTCATCATTTGCAAGTACTGCAAGATTTGCCTGAGGAAAAGAAAATCCTGAAGAAAGTGTCCCCTGAAAAAACATTATTCCTGATATATCTATTCCATTTTCCTTCAATATATCTTTAAGCCGTGCCTCCTGTGAGGTATTATCTGAAAATATAAAAAGTTTCTCTTGGGAAAAAGGCATCCATCTGAAAGGCCCGTTTAGATTAAACCTATCAGAGACAGGGAAGACATTAAAATAGAAAATTTTTTCTTTTCTCCCAGAGTAATATCCTTTATCTTTTAATATCACAGATTTTTTTATAAGTTCATCAAAGTCCTGTTGAAAAAAATACCTTTTTTTTCGCAGTTCATACCATAACTGCGATTGTGAAAATACATCAGGGTTGATTGTAAATATCGTTATATCCTCCATCTGTTCTATAAGGTTTTTTCTTTCTTCACCTGCAAATCGCTCGTTGAGCGGGTTAATTGTAAAGGTATCTATCTTTTCAAATGAAACCTGGCTGGCTGGTTCAAATTTTCTTAATGAATGTATATAATTCCCGGAAAACTCTACTCTTACAGGAAATTGTATATCCATCGGAAAAACATCTATGAGATATCCCCTTCTGGCAAACTCCCCTGGTTCTTCCACTATATCTGTCTCTTCATATCCATAATCCAGCAGCCGGGAAATTATAAAATCACGCCTGATGGCATCCCCTGTAGTGATATGGATACTACTTTCTCTCAATTCTCTCAGCAGAGGAATTTTCTTTAACAGAGAGAGTGGCTGAGAGATAAGAATAAATGGTTTTTGATAAGTTGCTATATCTGTAAGTATGCCTACCCTTTCAAACATAATAGGGGAGATACTCTCCTCATCTTTAAGAAAAAACTCAGGAGAGGGGAGAAATTTTACATCTTCACTATTGCCGGTTAATGTCTTAATATCCTGGAAGAATGTTTCAGCAGAGAGTTCATCAGGTAGCACTACAATAAAATTTTTCTTAACCTATGTAAAAAGGTAGGCGAGAAGAGAAGCAAAAAAAGCGCGTTTCCCCCCTCCGATTATTATATATTTCTCCCTTTTTACAGTTAAGTCCTTTATATAGGA
This sequence comes from Candidatus Omnitrophota bacterium, assembly GCA_023819365.1. Classification (GTDB taxonomy): domain Bacteria; phylum Ratteibacteria; class UBA8468; order B48-G9; family JAFGKM01; genus JAAYXZ01. The sequence goes on along the minus strand of JAMWBP010000013.1, from coordinate 4,583 downwards.
AAATTCAGCACCTTTAAATAAAAACTCAAACAGGTCTTTCATAACTTGCTGCCTACTAATCTTCCGCTTTTTCTTCTTCCAGTGAGGACAAAACTTGTTTTACCTCTTTCTCTGTATCTCTTAATTTTTCTTTGCAGTATTTGATAAGGAAAGATGCCCTCTTCACCTTTTCAATAAGATTATCCACTTCTACATCTTCATTCTCTATACTTTTTACTATTTCTTCAAGTTCAGATATTGCCTTTGTATATGTGAGTTTATTATCCGCCATCTTTTTCCTCCACTTTACTTTTTATTTTACCTCTGTATAACTGCGTTTCTATTATCTCTCCTTTTTTCAGTTCAGATACATCTTTAACAACTCTCCCATCTTTAAATGTTATACTGTATCCACGTTTCAGTACATTAATAGGGCTCATAAAGGATATTCTGTCTTCCTGTCTTTCAAGAAAATTTATCCGCCCCTTTACATATACCCGGAGCGCAGATGCAAGGGTATCAGGAACCTGTTTCAGAAAAAACTCCCTTGATGCGATACACTTTGAAACATTGGTTCTAAAATCAGAAATAATAATGTTAAAGTTCTGGTTTGCCTTATGGAGAAAAAAATCTGCAAAAATCTTCAGATGGCTGCCTGCTTCTTTTATAAATGCATCTTGTTTGGTGAGTATGCCTCTGGTAAAATCTACAAAGCGGCTGCTTATCCCTTCCAGTTTCTCTTCAAAATTTCTCATCCTACTTACCACAAACTCGCCTGTAGCAGTGGGACTTATCAACTTCTTATAGGCAACGATATCAATAACTGTCTCATCGCGTGTATGACCTATACCTGAAAGCACAGGTAAGGGAAAACAGGCAATTGCTTTTCCTATATTATAACTGTCAAAACAATGAAGGTCTACATTGTCCCCGCCCCCCCTTATAATAACAAGGATATCATACTGTCTTCTCCTTTTATAGCACCTTTCCAGTGCAGCAAGTATAGATGGTTCTGCCTGTTCTCCCTGCATATATGCAGGAAAAAGTGTAATGAAGAATTGGTATCCATAAGGGTTGTTATGAAGAGTGTTAAGAAAGTCCTCATAGCCAGCCGATGACTCAGAAGATATGATTGCTATGCGTTGTGGCACAAGAGGAAAAGGGAGTTGCTTGTTTTTAGTAAGTAGACCTTCTTTTTCAAGTTGAGCAAGGACTTTTTTCCGGGTGAGAGCAAACTCTCCCAGGGTATATGAAGGGTCTATATCCAGAATATTCAACCTCAATCCATATACCTCGTGGAAACGCACCTCAACAACAAAAAGCACCTTCATCCCTTCTTTAAGGTCTTCCCCGACTACATCCCTGAACTTTTTAAGAATCCCTGTAAGATTACTCTTCCAGATGGCGCCTCTCGCTTTTGCAACAACAACATTTCCTTCTTTTTCTACAAGGTCGGGGAAACAATGACCTGATTGATTATGTATGTTAAGCCGTGCTATCTCGGCTGTGATACGATACTGTAATGGATATGCAAATTCAAGAACTTCTCTCACCTGCCCGAGAAACTCCCGCAGTGTTAGTATCTCCATAGTTATCTCGCTTGTTTAATTATACCGTATATCAAATTAAAAGATAAAAATCTTGACTTCAGAATTGAAGAGATAGTTTGTAATATAGTCAACAAGGTATTTCCACGCTATCCATTTTTTTGCAGAATTTGAGATACATAGGTAAAATATATAGATGAAAAATCTTTAACTTCCTCCCCAATGCTATAGCCCGCCAAATCTGTAGTGGTGGCATCCTTATTTACTATTTCCCTTTTTACTTTTTCCCTTAATGTAATACACCCCTTTATTCCTTTTTAAGAGAAGTATCCCCCTCTCCTTCCTCTCTTCCAATGAACAAACTGGACTGGGGTTCACCGATAATTTACTAACTCTCCTAACCCCCTCTTGGAAGGAAAAATTGGATGAAAAAATATTACCTGTATACCCTATCCGTGGGGATTTTTGACTGCTTCGGTCAGTCCTGATAGAATTATTGTATTACACAAAGGGGGAAAAAAGTTATATGGTGAGGGTAAGGTTCGCTCCAAGTCCTACTGGTTATCTTCATATAGGGAATGCAAGGACAGCACTGTTTAACTATCTCTTTGCAAGAAAAAATAAGGGCAACTTTATATTGAGGATAGAGGATACAGATACAGAGCGTTCAAAAAAAGAGTATGAGATAGCCCTGATTGAAGACCTTAAATGGATGGGACTTGACTGGGATGAGGGACCTGATATTGGAGGAGAATTTGGACCTTACAGACAGATGGACCGACTTAACACATACAGAGATGTGGCTGAAAGATTATTGAAAGAAGGAAAGGCATATAGATGTTATTGTAGCAGGGAAGAGATAGAAGAGAGGAATGTAAAGGCAGGGAAAAATGCCTCTGCCGGTTATGATAATAGATGTAGAACCATCACGGAAAAAGAGAAAGAAAGGTATGAGAAAGAAGGAAGAAAACCAGTCATCAGATTTATTGTCCCTGAAAGGGATATAGTTGTGGATGATATAATAAGGGGACGGGTTGTATTTGAAAGTCAGCACATCCCTGACTTTGTTATTATGAAATCAGATGGACTTCCGACATTTCATTTTGCAGTCGTCGTGGATGACTACCTGATGAAGATTACCCATGTGATAAGAGGGGAAGACCATCTTTCCAATACCCCAAAGCATATACTTTTATTTGAGGCACTTAGTGCACCTATCCCGCAGTTTGCACATATGTCAATGACACTTGGCCCTGACAAGACACGGCTCAGCAAAAGACATGGTGCAACATCTGTAAGGGCATACAGACAAGCAGGATATCTTCCTGAGGCATTCTTCAATTATATATCTCTTCTTGGATGGGGAACGACTGAAAGTCAGGATATATTTACGAAAGAGGAACTGATAGAGAAATTCTCTCTTGAAAGATGCCAGAAGTCCAGTGCTGTATTTGACCCTGAAAAACTCCTCTGGATGAACGGCTACTATATAAGAAAGGCATCTCCAGAAAGATTACTGGAACTATCTATACCATTTCTTAAAGAGGTAGAAGTTATAGAGGATAATTTATCAGAAGATGGAAAGCGATATCTTGAAAAGGCAATTGCACTTGAGCAGGAGAAGATAAAACTTCTCAAGGATATCCCTTACCATATCGGTTTTTTTATTAAAGACCCTGTATATGAAGAAGAGGCAGTGAAGAAGTATCTCGGGGATGAAGGTAAAAGAGTGCTTTCAGAGGTCTTTGTAGTTCTTGAAAGATGCGAAAAATGGAGTGTATCCTCTCTTGAAGAAAAAATAAGAAAGTTTTGTGAAGAAAATAACTACAAGCCATCTGTTGTCTTTCATCCTTTAAGGGTTGCTGTGAGTGGAAAAACAAAAGGACCTGGGCTTTTTGAGATGCTTGAGCACCTTGGAAGAGAAAAGGTGATATCACGAGTAAGGAGATGGATATGATAGGTAAAGAAAAACAGGAGGAGTTAAAGAAACGGTCTCTTGAAATGTTGAATAAGGCAGGTATTGTGATTACAGAAGAAGAGTATAGGAATATGGAGGTGGTGGAGTTAGGACTTGGAATACCTGAAGCTATAGGGCTTCAGATAATTGTTTATGTAAACAATGAAAGATATTGTGCAAAAGAACTTATATTACTCCCACGACAGACCTGCCCTGAACATAAACATCCACCACTTTCTGTCTCAAATCCTGGTAAGCAGGAAACATTCAGATGCAGATATGGTGAGGTATATCTTTATGTGCCGGGAGAACCAGTAAAAAATCCAAAGGCAATACTTAAAGCAAGAAAAAAATATTTCACTGTATGGCATGAGATTGTCTTAAAACCAGGTCAGCAATATACACTACCACCTGATACACTTCACTGGTTTCAGGCAGGTGATGAAGGTGCTATCGTTTCAGAGTTTTCTTCCACAAGTTCAGATGAGACAGATGTTTTCACTGACCCGGATATAAAAAGGGTTTAACGATTTTTCCCTCACCCATAACCCTCTCCCAAGGGGCGAGGGAAGGAGAAAGGTGAGGAAACTAAAAGGAGAGTTATGGAATTTAAAGAGAACTTTGAGGAACTTCTGCCTTACTATGAAGCATTCTGGAACTGCGAGGTTCTGGACAGGATAGCGGCTATTGTCATAGCACCAAAAGATAGAACTTCTAATGAAAATAACTGGAAAACACCTCGTTTTGTTGCTATGGAGCGGTCTGAAACAGTGATAGATTCTTTTGAAAGATATGTAAAAAATCTTTATTTCGGTGGGCTTGCAGTCCCCATCTTCTGGCCAAACTTCGGGCCTGATGTATTTTCTGCATTTCTTGGTGCGGATATGCATTACTCTGAGGACTCAAGTGAGACCTCCTGGATTGATTGGAAAAGTCCTGTAATTACTGACTATAATACACTTGAAAATCTTTTCATATCTGATGAGAACTTTTTTTACAGGAAAAATATAGAACTACTGAAACTTGCTGCGGAAAGGAGTAAAGGAAGGTATATTGTAGGCGCTACTGACCTTCACGCAGGTTTTGACGCTCTCTGTGTA
>JAMWBP010000012.1:8988-9566 GCA_023819365.1 Candidatus Omnitrophota bacterium | reverse complement strand
CTCATATCTCAACGCCTGGCTTATCTGGTTTAAGGTAAGTTTGTATCCATTAACTCGCTCACCATCTATAAGGACATTGATTTCCCTTGTCCTGCCACCTGAAAGAAAGACATTCGCCACACCCTCCTCTCCTTCAATACGTGGTTTTATCTCATCATTAAGGTATGTTCTCAACTTCAGTGTATCATTACCAAAACCAGTCACAGCATATATTAAAACAGGCATATCAGAGGGGTTATACTTAACCACTATGGGTCTATCAGCATCCTTTGGCAGATACTCCTCTATCATTGAAAGACGGTCCCTTACATCCTGTGCTGCAAAGTCAAGGTTTGTTCCCCACTCAAACTCAATCATAACAGCAGAGATTCCTTCCATTGAAAAGGATGATACCTTTTTTATATGCTTGACCAATCCTACGGACTCTTCTACCAATTTTGTAATTCCTGATTCTATCTCTTCTGATGCGACACTTTCATAGGATGTAACGACAGCCACAACAGGAAATTCAAGGTCAGGCAACATATCCAGCCCTAAATTGAAAAAAGAAATGATACCTATAGCAGAAAAAATTAGAA
>JAMWBP010000012.1:0-8978 GCA_023819365.1 Candidatus Omnitrophota bacterium | reverse complement strand
GCATAAGTGTGGTAATCTTCCTCTTAACAGAAAATTCAGGTACATTCATTCTATAACCTCCACTTTACTTCCATCTTCAAGTCCTATGCCACCTTCAACAACCACCTTCTCCCCTCCAGAAAGACCTTCTGTGATCTCAATATAGCCATCCTCAACCATACCTGTCTTCACTTCCCTCTTCTTTACAATAGAACCATCCACTACAAACACATAACTTTTGTCTTCCTCTGTAAATACCGCCTTTTCAGGGACAACAACCGCTCCTTTATGGGTCTTTACAATAATCTCTACCCTTACAAACATACCCGGTTTAAGAATCTGTCCTGGGTTATCAACAACGACTTCTATCTCTATGGTTCTTGTAATCGGGTCAACAAAAGGAGAGATTTTATACACATCTCCATAAAAGACCTTTTCAGGATAGGCATCTACCCTTACTTCTGCCTTTTTCCCTTTTACTATCCTACCTAACTCAACCTCTGCTAAAGGAGCCACAACCTTGACTCTACTTATATCTGCAATGGCAACAAGAGGTGCATTTTTCATCATAGAAGCATCTGTTATAATCTCTCCCTCATCAATAAACTTTTTCATCACTGTCCCGCTTATAGGAGCAACAATCCTTGTATCTTCAAGATGAACCTTTGCAAGAGAAAGTTGTGCCTTAAGTCCATCAAGGTTATGTACTGCAACATCATAGGCGGTCTGTATGTCATCCCATTTTTTCTGGGATATTACACCCTCAATATATAATTTTTGCATCCTTTCATAGTCCCTTTTAAGTCCTGAAATGTTTGCCTCTGCTGCCTTCACCTGGCTTTCTAACTGCTGGACTGCTAATGTACTCTTTGTATAGTCAATCTGTGCAATAATCTCTCCCTTTTTTACATATTGACCTTCTACTACAAAAATCCTCTCCACTACCCCTGTGGTCTTTGAATAAACAACAACCTCACTGAACGGTTTTATACTTCCTGCTGCAGTTAATGTCTCCTTTATATTGTAGGTTTCTGCCCTGCTTACCCTGACGGTAACAGGCATCTCTTCATATGTTTGCTCAACACTCTTCACACCCTTTTTTCTTACCAACCCTGTGATAATCAATAGAAAGATAACTACTACAAGTCCATAAAGTATCTTCTTTCTTTTATTCATCAGTTCCTCCATTTGCCCACTGCCTTTTCAAGTTCTGCATATGCGACATTATATTCATATAAAGCATTGTAAAAACTGTTCCTTGCCTCTGTTAAAGATGTACTTGCATCAAGGACATCTGTCGTTGTTGCCATCCCTTCCTGATGTAAGAGTTCTGCAACCCTGAGGTTCTCTTCTGCAAGTTCTATCTGTTTCTTACACTGAGATACCTTCTGCTCTGCAGACAGAAGATTAAGGTATGCACTCTTTACCTCAAGTTCTATACCATTTTTAAGCAACTCAAACTGTTTTTCCATCTCTGCCTTTTCTTTCTCTGCCTTTTTTACTTTATTCCGTGTTTCTCCCCAGTTCCATATATCATAAGAGAGGAACACCCCTGTGTTCCAGTTATCTTCCCAGCCATCCATAGATGTCTGTGTCCCTTTTTCCATATTGTAGTTAAAGAAAAGTGAAATTTGTGGAAAAAGATTTGCCCTTTCCAGTTCTACCTTTTTCCCGTATATAGAAAGAACCTTTTCCATACCCTTTATCTCTTTCCTTTCTTTAAGGGCTATCTCCTTCCAAATCTCATAATCACTCCTTTCTCTTTTGAACTCCAGAATATCCTCAGGTTCAAAATTATATTCCGGTGGTCTATTAAGTAAAAAGTTCAACCTTGTTTTTGAGAGTTGGAGATAGTTTTCACTATCAGTTATACGAACCTCTGCCTGTTTTAGTGCAAGTTCTACCTTTAAGATATCTAACTTTGTAGCAATCCCTTCCTCAAACATTTCTTTTACATCTTTTAAGTGTTTCTCAGTAAGTTCCCTGTATTTTCTGCTTACATCCACCATCTTTTCTGCCTTAAGCACCTCAAAGTATGCCTTTTTTACATCAAGTATCAGATTCTGGAGTTCTGTTTCATAGTCAACCACTGCTTTTTCATAAGACACTTTAGATATCTCATATCCCTTTGTAATCTTTCCACCTGTAAATAGTGGTTGTGATACTGAAAAAGTTAAATTATAAAGGTTGTCATCTGTAAACTTCATTGGAGGGAACGGCCCTAAACTTATCGGCTGGTTATCTCCAAGGTATCTATAGGTAAAAGAAGCAGAAAGGCGTGGAAAGAAATATGAAAATGCAAAATCTCTAGAAATGGATGCCTGCTCAATTTTGTCTTTATATATCTTAAGTTTTATGTTGTTTTCTATGGCTATCTTTAAGGCATCATTTAAACTAAAAATTTCATCAGAAAAAGTCATTGATATAAAAATAAAAAATAAGATAATAAATTTTTTCACTTTGTTTATCTCCTTATTCCATTTATAAAAATCTCGTATATTGTATCTGTTTTATCAACGAGGGAATATCTTCTTCCGTTTAAAATCCATCTGTGTATGTGAGAATGTAAAATCCCTAAAAGAGAGTATATTACATCATCAGGGTCCATCTCTCTTATTTTGCATTCCTTTATCTGCTGCTTTATTCCTTCTTTTATAACTCCCCAGCGAGAAAAAAAGTCATCCCAGAACCTATGAAAATCAATCTTTTTGAAACAGGGCTTTTCCTGAAGAAGGATCTTGAAAAGAAAATAGTTTTTCTGATGATAGGAAAGATACATCTCTATCCCCTTTCTAATTTTTTCAAAGAAGTCATCCATCCCTTCAACCGACTTTATTGTCTCTCTTATAAGGTTGTCAAACTCATCCTTAATAATAGAGTAAAACAGGTCTGCCTTATCTTTAAAATAGAGATAAAAAGTCCCTTTTCCCACACCTGCTCTTTTTGTAATCTCATCAATGGTAGCAGCAGAATATCCTTTCTCACTTATAATCTTTGTGGCAACCTTCAGTATTAATCTTTTTTTGTTTCTCTTTTCCATTTTATTGACTGACCAGTCAGTCAGTAATTGATTATATCTTCCACCCCTTCCTCTGTCAACATAAAAAGGGGACGGTTCTATTTTTGACATTTAGGATGCGATATGATAAATTTCATCTATGCCAAGGATAGCGAGGATAGCGCCAAAAGAATATGTATATCATGTTCTGACAAGGGGAAATAACCGTCAGGATGTTTTTAAGGATGAAAGAGACTATAAAAGATATATAGAGATACTCAATAAATACAAAGAAAGATATAAGTTTAAGATTTATCATTATGTATTGATGAGAAATCATGTCCATCTTGTAGTTGAACCCAGCGAAAGAGGAGGCACCTTAGCAGAAATAATGAAATGTATAAACTTATCATATGCCCAATACTATAAAGCCCGTTATAAACATATAGGGCATCTCTGGCAGGATAGATATAAAAGCATCCTAATATCAAAAGATAATTATCTGCTTGCCTGTGGAAGTTATGTTGAACTAAATCCTGTAAGGGCAGGGATAGTTAAAGACCCAAAGGATTACAAATGGAGCAGTTACAATACCTATGCTTATGGAAAGATAGACACATTAATAGATGAACATCCTATTTACAAAGAGATGTCAGAAAACGAAACAGAAAGGAGGAATAAATACAGAGAATTTATTACGGGAATTTTAAAAGAGAAAGACGCTATGAAAGGAGAAATGGATAGAAGGGTGATATATGGCAGTGAGGAGTTTATAGACAAGGTGACTAAAGAATATAAGATTGATGCAATAATCAGACTAAGAGGGAGGCCAAGGAAGGACCAAAGTGAGGAGTAAAATAGAACCGTCCCCTTTTTCTATATCTGGTTTTTAAGGAGGTCTATCTTATAGGTAAGGTCTTTCTCTGTTATAAAGTATTCATGTGCTTCAGGATGATAGCCAAAGTCAGTGTTTCTTTTTATAATTTCCCTGTCTTTTTCTGCAAGGCCAATTTCTTCTTTTAGCAATTTTTTTAACTTCCTTTTTGCTTCTGTTTCTCCTTTTTTATATCTTCTAAGCAATTTATAAAACTCAATAATATTCACAGTACTTTTAATAAGCAGGGATATATGTATTGCCAGGTCTATCTCCTTTTTGTACCTTGGCTCTTCAAGATATTCTTTCCCTTGTTTAAGAACATCTATACCCTTTTCCCATTCAGAGAGAAGTTTTTTAAATGTTCTTACAACAAAGCCAGAATCAAACGGTTTAATCCATCCTTTAAGGTTATCTCCTGAGATAAGGTGTCCATTTTTATCACGCGGAAGAGGCAGCCAGGAAGGTATCTCTTTTATTTCTTCATCATTTAGTCGTAGTGGATAGGCAGTTGCATAGTTAACAGGGGATGAGTATAAAAACGGGTTGCTGAAAGGATATGACTCCCATGCATCTGAAAAGTGCTTCCATGCCTTTATAACATATACTGCTGCGTCCTTCCCGAACTCCTCTATCGCAACCTCTTTTACTGCAGAAGATGGAGAAAGAAATGGATTAAAAGACATCTTACCGGCTACTTTGCTCATAGGAGATATATCTCCTCCGAATATCCAGCAACCTAAATAGCCATCAATACCCATCTTTTTCATTCTGTAAAGTTTTTCAGCAATCTTGTAGGGCACAGGTATATAAGGAACTGTCACAAGTTCATGGGTTGAGCCAATCTGAAGTTTTGCAACAACCTTCATATTACGCTTCTTTGCAAGATAAAATAATTTTTTAAATCTTGGAGATGGTCCTATATATGCTAAACTGTACTCATCTATATCCAGCCGTCTATTGAGAACCTTCTTATATCCACCCCTTTCAAAATCACCCAGAAGGATTACATCTTCAGGTAACTGGCTGATAAGTTTTTTCTGCGGGTCTGGTTCAATGATATACCAGGACCAGTTCCATACAATCACCTTTGCATCTGGACTTGCCTCTTTTATCCCACTATTCACAAGTTTTATTATCTCTGCTACAACCTCATACGGTTCTCTTTCTTCGCATCTCTTGCACTCAAATGGCTTCCTTGCCCATTCTTCCATAAAAGGGTCTGTAAACTTTAACCGCCATTTGGGGTAGTGTGAATAGCAGTGGGTGTGGAATTCACTTGCAGTTATCATAAATACACCACCAAGTCCTGGAACATTTTTGAAAAGGTTATAACTGCTCTGATAAAGATAGTCCTTTACTTTTTTTGTGCTTGAACAGAGAGCATAATACCTCCCTGAAAAAGGTGGCACTCCGTGAAATTCCAATGACTGTCCTTTTACATCAGGGTTGTTTTTCCAGAAAGGGTCTTGTTCAAGAAATCCCCTCGGCTCACAAAAATATAAAAATATCTTCAGCCCATATTTTTCTGCCTTTTCAACCATATTGTTAAGTGCAGTTATCTGTTCTGTTTCTTTTTTCCCAAACTCAGGGAAAACATCAGAAGAGACAATATCCCTTAATATACAATGGAGCCAGACCGCATTAAATCCCTCTTTTGCTATCTCTTCAAGGTACCAGTCAGGATGGTTCTTTACAGAGTCCTCAATATCCTTACCATAAAAATCACCGTATGGCGAACGTATTATTCTTATACTGAAACTTTCTCTATTCACTTCTTGTTCCTTTTTCTCTGTGCAGATATACCTTCTCTTTATCTTACTTTCCTTTCAAGAGGCAATTGTTTAAATGTCTTCTGCGAAATAACCCTTCCATTTCTGTCAAAACTGATACTGCCAAGCCCATAGTAATACCACACCTCTCCTCCTGTCCTCTGGACTTCTATCTCCTCAGGGGTACCAAGAAGTTTTTCAACATCTTCTACTGACATACCTCTTTTTATGTCATTCCAGGCATCCTCATCTGGTTTAATAGTAGCACCTCCCTGAGTGTAAATCTGAAGGTCCCTTATTGTATATGAGAGAAGTTTAACCGACTCTTTTATCTTTTCTATTTCTTCCTGCATTTTCTTAATCTCTTCTGACATCTTTCCAATACGGGCATCCATTTCCACTAACTTTGATGTAATCTCTGTTATTTCCTGTGGTTTGCCTTCAGTTTCCTTTTCTTCTGCGTAACAATATAATGAAATCGCCAATACGATAAAAAGAAAAACAATTTTTCTCATCTTTTTCTCCTGTTTATAGTCCAAAAAACTCTTTTGGATTTTTATAGGCAACCCTGTTTGCGATATCTTCTGCCACATCTTCCGGCATCTGCCATTTTTCCACCATCTCCCCAAGCACATCAGAAAGGACCCTTCTGAACATCTCAAAACGAGAGCCGTATGAAAGAATCTTTCTGGAATCCGAGACCATACCTGCAAAGGTAGATAAAAGGTCTATAGTTCCTATAAACTGCAACTGTTTCTTCATACCATATGGGGTGTCAAGAAACCACCATGCAGCACCTAACCTGACATTTGTTCCAAAAGCCCTTGAAACTGTAGCGAGTGTCTGCTGGTGGGAGGTATCAAGGCAGTAAAGAACTGTCTTTAGACGGTTTTCAAACCTGTTAAGAAATGCTACAAGAGGTGTAAGTATGTCAAGATAGTGGTTTGAAACATCTCCACCTGAATCCTGTCCAAGTACTTCAAATAACATCTTTCTTGTATCTCTGACAGCACCTATATGTAACTGAAACACCCAGTTTTTTTCAGCATCAAGTTCTGCCATAACACCAAAGAGATAGTCAGAAAAGATATATACATCAGAGGAAGATATCTTTTCTCCTTTAAGTGCCTTTTTGAAGACCTTATCAGCATCCTTCTCTTCAGTTATTGCAGGATAAGGAACCTCAACCCCATGGTCACTTGCAACACATCCATATTCGGAAAAATAATCGTGAGATGCCTTAAGAATATCTACAAGGTCATTTATTGAAGAGCATTTTATGTTAAACCTTGTTTCAAGTTTTGAAAGATATTGCCGCCAGTCAGGAGATGTTATCTTTGTTATCCTGTCAGGTCTCCATGTAGGCCGTAATATCATTTTACCCATCATCCTGTTGACATCTCTGTGTGGTTTAAGTATATCAACAGGGTCATCGGTTGAACACATTACCTCAACATTCGCCCTTTTTAAAATCTCCTGTGGTCTATTTTCCGGAAGAGCAAGTTTTTTACAAAGTACATCCCATATCTTTTCCCCTGTCTTTCTACATAATACCTCTTCTATACTGAAATATCTTTTAAGGTCAAGATGGACCCATTCATAGACAGGATTGCCTGCGATAAGTGGGAATACCTCTGCCATCTTAATCCACTTTTCTTCTGGCTTTGCATCTCCTGTGATATATCTCTCAGGAACACCACACTTCCTTAAAACACTCCATACATAGTGGTCTGTTCCTGCAAAGAGTTGCCAGGGGTCTGGATAATTTTTGTTTTCTGCTATCTCTTTAACATTCGCATGGTTATGCGGGTCAACAACAGGAAGTCCTTTAATTCTTTTAAAGATTCTCTTTGCTGTATTATTCCCAAGAAGGTAATTACCACCTAAAAATCTCATTATTAATCTCCACCAGTAAAAGTTTTGACTCTTGCTTTATTCTCATATCCAGAACACCACATTTTCTATCCTACCTGTAAATAGGTCAATAATAAACCATATGCCTGCACAGGTATATGTCCCCAGTGGTAGTCCTAAAAAGAAGTACTTTAACTTTTCATATACCTGGATACCACCATAACGCATAATGAGAAACTTTATAAGCCATGCGACAAATATTGAAAACCACAGGGTGTCAACCCATACGACAGGAGCAACTACAATACCAATAGGATGGAAGGGCCACCAGAGAAAGTGCTGCCTCATAAATAAAAACAACCACATTGTAAAGGCACCTATACACCTTGCTATCCACCCTATCTTGTTTGGTGATGTTTGTGACCTTATCATCTCTGCAACATATTTGTATGGTGCTGTAACATTATCACGGAAATACCAGGCATTCATATTTATACCACCATATCTATATCCAAGATACAACTGTAAAGAAAGTGTAACTAAGATATTAACAACTATTGCACACATTATCGCCCAGAATATACCATAACTGTTTTTCCCTGTATCACTGCTTATCTTAATTCCCATAGAAATTGAAGATAGAGGGAATGTCCTTAAATCAGCAGCATATATATATGTCATACCGAGAGCAACGATTGTCATAGGAGCCAGATGAGATGAACCAAAGGCAGATACAATCTGTGCTGAAGCAATTGAGGTAGCAACAAGGGTCGGGATTCCACCTTCACATACCACCCTTGTAAGAACAATCCATATAATAAAAGCACATATTAAAAATAAAAAAGCAATGTACCAGGTCATTCCTGAAAACCTCAACCAGCCAGTTAGAAATAATGAGCCGAAGACAAGCCCCCAGAAGGCCGCCTTATAACTTATTACTTCTTCTGAATCATCAATCTGCTTTTTACCTGTTGCTCCATACCAGACATCTTTCAGATGTGCCCTTGATATCCATAAACTGTAAGATACCATCACTATCATTGCTCCCATTCCGAAGTGGTTAAATATCGGCTCCCCTGAACAGCCATATATACCAACATTTTCAGCACTTGATATCCCCATAATGTTAAAACTACCCCTTATTATCTTGAAAAGGATATTGAAAAACCATACAGAAAAAAGAACATTGAGATTTACAAAAAATGTAAAGCCAATCACAGGTAAACTGGAGTAGAACCTTAAATCTACTGTCCTTCTGAAAACAGGGATGCTCCGCGAAAGGACTATCCGTGGGAACATAGGGAAATAGTTATGGAGTGCTGTTGTTGAATATATAATAAAAGCGATGGAAAAACCAATCCACATAAGAGGATTTTTAAAAAAAGGAGGAATTTTTTCTTTTTTATCGGTTTGTTTGACCATCTCCTTTGGCAGTATAGTCAGAGGATATATAAGCCGTTCCTTCTCAACCCACTGTTTTCTTAATATAGAGGAGATACAG
>JAMWBP010000011.1 GCA_023819365.1 Candidatus Omnitrophota bacterium | reverse complement strand
TGCATACTTTGTGATTGTCACATTACAGAATGCAATATGCCACTTTGGTGTCATTACTCATCCTTTCGTATTATCAAATCCTTTTTCTAAATCTGTTTTCTCTTTTAAGTTAAGTTTTTTATTAAAAAATCCCAGTTAATCTTTATATTATTTTTCACTCTTTACACCGGTTATAGCAACCAGAATCGGAATGGATCTTTGTTCACTTGAAATAAATTCAATGGTTGTAATTTCCTTAGTTGGCTTTGGATTTTGCCATTCTAAAATTCTTAGAAATCGGTAAGGTGTTCCACTTGCTTCAATTAGCCCTTTCTTTATCTTTATCGGTACCGCCCTGCTAATCTCATTTGGTTGTGGTTCCTTCCACCAATCTTCAATATTTAATCCGGCTTTTAATAGAATTTCTTCCTTTTCTCCATCTTTATAATTTATGATATATTTACCGACATTACCTGAGGTCCATGCGCTGGAATGGAGAAAATATAGTTTTTCTAATCTTTGATTTACAGGAATCTCCTTCTTATTTGGGAGTAATGGAGATGTATTGAGAGACCTTAAAGTTATAATAGCATTGCCGTTATTCTCTTCCGGGTTGATGATATAGAAAGGCACACCCAGGAATATTAATTTACCAACTGGCATATCCTCCATATCATTCATACTGCCTTCGTCAGTCCATCCGCCCTTTCCATCTCCAGGCACCGTATCTTTGAATCCCATATTTGCTACAGATCTTAAGTTTATGAAGTACCACTGACTTTCTTTTACTCTTCGCGCATATTCAAAATCCTCACCAGGTATAATCTCACTTTCTTTCCGTTCTTCCTTCATCTTTTTTGCTAAAAAATCTCTATTAAATTCTTCAATACCTTCTATCTTGCTAGCAGTTATCCTATTGCTTAATTCTTCAACCGTTAAAGTATACGAAGTAATATATGTTGGTTCTTCACCAAGAGTGAAGATTGTCTTATCTCTATCTGTTCTTATCACGCCCTTCTTTGGATTCCCCATAATGTTGTAAACTGAAACATCTTTGTGAGCAACAGGTATTTCAATTTTCAGTTCTTTTTCACCACAAAAATCTATCCACATTACACCTACTGACTTTCCGTTTTTTTCAAAAAGATAACAATGAACCAGTGGAGATTGAAATTCAATAGATTTTTTGAATTTAGTGCCCTCTAAGAAATAAACTAAGGTAGAATAGGCAAAACCATAGGGTTTCATACTGCCATTATATTCCAATGCGATATAATCATCATAAGAGCGATTTGGAGGTGGTGTAATCAGTGTATACCAAAAGCACTTTTCTACCCCTTCGGATAAGAAAGTGACATACATCTTGACTAATCTATTGGCTGGGGTACGGTAATCAGGTTTCGTCCTTTTCTCAATAGGTGGCAATTCAGGAAAATCCAAATCACTAAAAAAAGAAGTACTATTAATGGAATGTTCTGTACACCAAAGAGGTTTTTCTTCTCCTCCATACTGAATCATCATCTTTCGTAATTTATGGACGACCTCTTTTAGTTTCTCCTTTGGCACTTCTCCTTCCACAAAAGGATATCCGTGAAAAGAAACAATGTCCATATATTTTAAGCCACCTAATTTCAATACCTCTTCTCCCCATTCAGTCAAATTCACAGCAGATATATTTCCCATCACCTTACATTCCGGATCAGCTTTCTTTGCCGCTTCATATGCTGTCTTTAACAACTTAACGTAATCATAAGGTGTACCAGCCCAGGCATGTGTAGAGTATGGCTCGTTCCATACCTCCCAATATTTTATATAGTGTTTATAATGTTTGACTGTTTCGTAGACATATTGGTAAAAATCTTCCATATCCCGAGGTGGGTACCTACCTATAGACAACATATGTTGCCAATCAGAAATAGATTTCTCAATCTTTCCAGGGTAAGAAGATGCCCAACTAGGAGTTAAAAAGAAAACACCTAGTATATTAAAACCGTAATTTTTAAGAGTATCTATCTCCTCATCATACCAGACAAACTTACCTTTTTCTGGTTCTACCCAGTACCACCAAGTCATCTGCATCGCATCTAGTATTCTGAGCCATTTGATGCCAATCTTTTTGGCTAAAGAGATATGTTTTAACCAAGCGTGGCCCCCAAAGATAGAGTCTGAAACAAACTTGTTGTTAGATATATTTTTTGGAACAACACCAAATGTGATAAGATCTTTCCTAACCATGATATTTTTATCTTTATCTCTACATTCCACAGTTACCTTAAATACACCTTTTTCTTTTGGTTTAAAAATAACCTTATCATTGAACTCAATAAAAAGTGGAAGAGATAAGTTTTTTCTTATCTCTTGTACAATTTCATCATAGTAGTTTATCAATCGATACGTAGCTTCAATATTCCTGAGTTCTTCACGATAGCAGGTATAAGGAACTTTAAGATGTACTTCTTCATCTTCAAAGTAAATATAATCTTCCTTATCTAATTGTCCCCGGAATACCTCAAGGACTGATTTCTTTTCAAGAAATATTTTCTCATTTTTAGCTGTCTTTGCATCTTTTTCTATCCCTTTTTCAATATATGGGTCTAGTAAACCTTGGTAAAGCGCCTTAATCATACCCATATGCAGAGCCTTTTCCCAGATCATAAATTCATCATAAACACCTTCACCGTTGGTACCTATACCCTGGCGATAACCAAGTGAAAAGGTAGATTCGTTGGCCAAAGTATTAAAAGCCGGTTGTTCGCAAGTAATCTTAAGTTCACCATCAAGATAAATCTTCTTCTCTAATGTATTATCTTTCTTTACCCATGTGAGAGCAATATGGTGCCATTCTTCTGCGTTCCAGGAACTCACTACTGCTCCCGGGCTATATTGCCAGGAAAACTTATCTTCCGGGGTGGTGGAACCTGTTGCCCATATTATGCGAGGCGGACTATAAGAATGATCCCAGTAGAGCATGAACCCAAATCTACTAAAATCTAAGAAGAACCTACGAGGAGGATCGGTTGTATTGAGATCCCACATTGGTTTTACCCAGAAACAGATACTCCCTTCATTAATGTTAAAATTTCCCGGTGCATAGTAGCTTACAGTAGGGTTTTTCTCGCCAATCCGAATACCTTTTCCTTTTTTCCCTTCTTCAAAACTCCATATTTCCCAATTTGCCACACGATTACTCCCCTTGGCTACCTTAGGTTTTGTGTTAGAATCAAATGTGGCGTAAAAACTTAAGTATTTTTCTACAATCTCTTCAGGAGGTAAATATTCATAGTTATCTTCTTCCGAATAGAGATAGTTATAGTTAATCCACACAGATAAGAGACAAAAAACTAACCATAATTTTAATCTTTTATGCATCTTTCCTCCTATGTTAAAAGTCAAAAACTCTACTCTAAATACCTATATTTTCCAACGTTTTTTTTGCTAACTGAAATTGATTGAAATTTTAAAGAACCAACCATCCCCCCTTCAATGTTTTATTTATAATGTCAAATACTTCCTTACTTCGGCTTTCACCTTTTTGACTCTTATCTTATACCCCCTCCTTAGCTAAAAATTTACATTCCACTTCTTGTCCACCATTTTGTGATACTTCCATCAGCAGCCATTAACACATCCTTCTTGTGCCACTCTACGTGAAAATCCATAAAGAGACAGTTGGCGCCTTGAGAATGTATGGTCGCAGGATTACCATAAGCAGGTGTAGAATTGTAGACCAACCAATTATTTCCTGTTCCATCAGCTACTTCACTATCAAGAACCAGCAGACATTGACTTGGTTTTTTGATGAGCGTGTATTTCAAAGGATAACCAAATTGCCACTGATACGGTACAGCATTGAGCCCATAATAACGCCGACCGGCTACGTTTGTAATCCACCAACCTGTGTCTTTAACTGAGGGACAACGGAAGAGGTCATGCTTTTTGGGTGAACTAACAGTTCCTGATTGGACATAGACTCGCCATAGAAGGTTATCAAAGCGCCAATTCGTAGGCCATTCTCCGGTACCATTGAGACAATTAGTGGGAGGTAGATAATCTTCATAATCACTCATATACATAGCAAATAACACCCCTATTTGTTTTAGGTTGTTGATACACTTTGCCTGTCTTGCTTTTTCCCTTGCCTGACTGAGTGCAGGTAGCAACATCGCTGCCAAAATTGCAATGATTGCTACCACCACAAGCAGCTCTATCAAAGTGAAGCCCTGTAGGTTTTGAGAACCATCCTTTGAAAATATCTTTCTTAACATATTGCACCTCCTAAAAGTTTATCTATGTAAACAGAAGTTGGTAGAGAAAAGTGTCTACCAGAGCTTCTGAAAAAAGAAATAAAATCTATATAAACAGAACCCTGGATAGAAATTACTCTATCTGTGGTTCTGATAACAGGGAAACGATGAATTATATAAGAGTAGATTTGTAGAAGGATAGTATGACAATTGTTGGTTGTAAGGAAAGTGGAGAATTTATTTGTAAATAAAGACAGATTAAAAAAGCGGTTGTTGTTATGGCAAAGAAATTGCTGGTGTATCTTTGGTATCCAGTGGTAGAGAAATAGAAAATGCTTGCCCAAATTCGGTTTATTAAAGATATTACTGCATATGGCCGAGTATTGATGTCCAATCATTGCATTATATCTGTTTTCTGCATTTGATAAGGAAGTGCCCAATATAATATGACTTCCCTTAATTGCATAGTTGAATCCTACTCTTCTTTCAATTTTCCCCATTTTTCTTCTTTAAAAATTTATTTTCACTAAATCCGACTCCAAGCATACCTGTATTTTTTCTTTTGTATTACCTTCCATCAGTTTATATAAACCGGCAATGGCGGTTTTCCCTATTTTTTCCAGAGGTTGTGAAACTATGTAGTATGATATCCCTAAAGAGCGCAGTTCTTTTTTATGATCGTCATAGACCACAAGTCCGATATTTTTCAGTATTGTTAAAGGTAAATTTTCAAGAAATATTTTTGTTGCATCGAAACTGGCCCCAAAGATTGCATGGGGATACGCCAGGGAATTTTTAAAAAGGTATTGTACCATTTCATTTGTATTTTCCCTTTCCATAGTAAAGTTTAATACCAAGTTTGGGTCATAACTAATACCATGCTTTTTAAGAGCTTTTTTATATCCCTGTAAGCGCAATGCCATAGTAATGTTTTTATTATTTCCTCCGTAGAGAAACACTATCTTTTTACATCCCTCGTTTATCAATTTTTCAACTGCTTTTTCGGAATCACTTTCATTATCGGAATCAACGTAATTTATGTCCGAATTTTTGAAAGTACTACCTATAACAATATACGGAAGACGGATAAATTCCAGTTCTTTTTTTTCATCTATGTCAGGGGCAAAAATAATAAGTCCATTAGTTCCCGAGTTGTTTCTAAAGAGGTGTCCATAGTTGGCTTGGTTTGTTTTTTGATGAAAAGCAAAATAGTCCCCTTTCTCAAGTATGTGTTTGAATATATGACTAAAAACCGCACCACCATAATTATTGTCGGCAAAAAAATATTCCTTTCCAGCTTTCCCTACTATTCCTATACAGAGTTGTTTTTTGCCCTCTATATATATCCCTTTGCATTTTTTTATTTTTAACAAACCTTCGTTTATTAAAGGATGTAAAGATTTCTGAATAGTAATAACATTGGCATCGTATTCTTTGGAAAGTTCCCGCAGGCTAGGCAATTTTTCGACATATACACCCTGATTTATTTTTTTGAGTATTTCGTTTCTAATCCATTCCTGTTTGTTCTTGAGCAAGGTACCAGTTTTCAGTTCAAGCAATTTGTGTGCCATTAGAGGCCCTCCCATGTTCTTTCTGTAGTATATATTATCATATATATTACAATTTGTCAAGCCCACGCAAAGATAGGATACATTGATAACACTTTTACATTTAATTTTTTCCTCCTATTTTCATCTGCCTTTTTTAGGTACAGATTAGGGAGTCAGGTTTATTGTGCTGATTTAGTAGTTGGACTAAAAGCCCATTTTAATAACAAAAGAAATATCTATATCCCTTATTCTGGTGTTATTATGATAAAATATAATTATGAACGAAAAGATAGCAGTTTTGGAAGATGAAAAGGACATACTTGAACTCATAGCACTTCATCTCGGAAAAGCAGGATACCGAGTGGAAAAGTTTTCTAAAGCTGATGATTTTTTCAAATCCGCCGTAAAAGAAGCATTTGACCTTCTTGTGCTTGACCTTATACTCCCGGATATGGACGGCATTGAAGTTTGCAAACAGATAAAAGCAACCCCTGAATTGTCCTCTCTACCTGTCATTATGGTCACAGCCAAAACCGAACTTGCGGATAAAATAGTAGGACTTGAAGTTGGAGCAGACGATTATATAACAAAGCCATTCTCTCCAAAAGAACTCGTTGCAAGAGTTAAGGCGGTCCTCAGAAGATATTCACCAAAACCTGTTGAAGATAAAATTGTTATTGGGAACATATTGCGTATTGAACCTGCAAAGCGTGAAGTATATGTTGAGGGCAAAAAGATAGACCTGACCTTCTCAGAATTTGGAATTCTTAATATACTGGCTTCTAAAAAAGGGTGGGTATTCTCAAGGGAAAAAATTATTGACATCCTCTGGGAAGGTGAAAAAGTTGTTATTGATAGAACTGTGGATGTACATATAAAAACACTGCGAGAAAAACTTGGTAAGGCAAAGAAATTTATAAAAACCATACGGGGAGTAGGGTATAAAATAGAAGAATGAATGAAATCATTGTGGTATTTATAATAACAGTGGCTGTGTTTCTTGCTGTCTTGTTTTATCTTAAGACCAAAAAACTTATTAATCTATCGGAAGACCTTTCAAGAAAATATGACTCTCTTTCAGAATATAATAAAGAATTAACCAACAAGATTGAATGCATAATAAATTCTTTTTCTTCGCCTGCACTTATTATAGATAGGGCTGGAATTATATCTCTTGCAAATGCGGAAATAAAAAAACTTACGGGTTCTTCGGAAATGGAGAAGCATAACTACTTAGAATTTTTCAAAGAGACGGAATTTATAAATGCGGTCCAGACCGTCCATAAAGACAGCCGTCCCATAGAAAAAGAGTTTTCTTTAAGCGGACACACATTCCTTGGATTTTTTTATCCCATAGGAGAAGAAGGAGATATTTTTGTCTCCTGCAGAGACATAACATCTGAAAAAGAGCTGGCACGTATAAAACAGGAATTGGTCACGAATATATCCCATGAACTCAAAACACCACTGACTGCAGTAAAGGGCTATGTGGAAACATTACAGGAAGAGATACCGCCTGAATTAAAGGACTATCTTGTTATAATCAAAAAACATACAGATAGATTGATAAATATTTTAAATGATATACTCTCACTGGCCGAGATGGAGGAAACACAAAAAATAGAATTAGTTCCAATTAATATAAAGGAGGTTGTAGAGGAAACTATAAAGATGTTCACAGGAAAGATACGAGACAAAAATCTCTCTCTCAAAATAGATATAGATGATGGTCTGGTTATTTCAGGAGATAGGTTAAGAATAGAAGAGATGTTTATAAACCTTATAGATAATGCCGTCAGATATACAGATAAAGGAGGTATTACCATAAAGGGTTTAAGAGAAAAGGATAGAGTTATTATAAGCATAAAAGATACCGGTATAGGAATTCCGGAAAGAAGCATTCCCAGAATATTTGAAAGATTTTATGTGGTTGACAGGTCCCGCTCCAAAGAGACAGGCGGTACAGGACTGGGCCTTTCAATAGTAAAACACATCATAATGCTTCACAAAGGTACTATTGATGTAAAAAGCCATATTGGAACAGGTACAGAAGTTCTAATCACTCTTCCCCTATAAATACAGTTTTTATTTAAAACTATAACATCCTTTCCATCCCCTCTCTATATTCGTGTGATAAACCTGCCCGCCAACATTTTAGTGGCGGGTCACACCACTACATCGTGTGATAAATCACACCGCTACATCTAACCCTCTCATCTTCGGGGAGAAGAAATAATAAAAAAATTAACACAAATTTAACATCATCTTGATTTATTCTTCATTTTCAAACAGTAAAGTATATGTGAATGAAAATTACTTTTTTCTCTCAAAATGCCGGAAAGGAGGTGAAAAAAATTCAGGCAGAGAGAAAAAGTAATGGTAAACAAAACAGAAAGGAGGCAAAAATGCTTAAAAGATTGATGGTAGTAGCAACACTGATTTTCTCAACTATGGTTGCGTTCGGAAGTGAAGTAGATAGATTGCTGGATAAGTTGGTAGAAAAGGGCATACTTACCGAAGCCGAGGCATACAAGATTTCTTTAGAGGCACAGGATGAGGTTAACAAACAGGAGGCGATTGCAAAAACAGATGTAGACAAGATTTCAAAATGGATAAAAAACACATCCTTCAAGGGAGATGCCCGAATCAGGTATGAAGTACACGACAGAGAACTCAAGGATGACAGACATAGAACAAGATTAAGATTCAGATGGGGTTTTGACACAAAGGTTAACGACCAGATAAAGGCAGGATTCCGTATTGCCACCGGTGATAGCGCACAGGCAAGTTCAGCAAACCAGACATTCACTAACTCTTTTGATGACAAGCCAATCTGGCTTGACAGGGCATATATAACATATACCCCTGCTGCCTTTAAAAATCTTTCATTCACAGGTGGTAAAATGTCCAACCCTTTCTATAATACAAACCTTGTGTGGTCAAGTGATATAAATCCTGAAGGTGTCATTACCCAGATAGATATCCCGATTACCCCTACACCTGGTAAAATTTTCGCAACTGCCGGTTACTTCCCTGTATATGAAAGCAAGGATGATTATAAGGACCCTTATATGCTCGGGCTCCAAGCAGGATATGAAAATAACAGGTTCAAATCTGCAGTATCTTACTATCATTATGACGGACTAAAAGGTGGAGTTGCTAAAAATATTTCTCCTAGTTTCTATGATAAAGGTAATACTCTCTCGGGAGGCAAATATGTATATGATTACCATCTCTTAAACCTCACTACTGAACTGACACTCATTGAATTACCCTTTGGAGAAAACAAGATGCCTTTAAAACTCTACGGGGACTATGTAAACAACATTGCAGATGATGTAAAGAACAAAGAAGGGTATCTATTTGGAATCAAGTTGGGCAAAGCGAAAAATAAAAAGACATGGGAGTTTGGATATGACTACAGAAGAATTGAATCTGATGCAATTACAGATTTTATGGCTGACGGGAGTTTCTGCGAGGGTGGCACTGACTCAAAAGGACATACTATCGGATTTAAGTATGCGACAAGCGACAACTCAACTTTGGGAATTTCCTATATGATAACTGAAGGCCTGGGAAATAAGAAAACTGATAAAGTAAATACACTGCAAATAGATTTTGCAGTGGCATTTTAAAAAGGAGGTAGAAAATGTTGAAAAAAATATGGATAACGATTTTGACTCTGGGAGTTTTATCAACAGTAAGGGCAGAAGAAATCAAGATAGTAGGTTCTACAACCGTGCTTCCCATAGCACAGAAAACAGCAGAGGTTTTTATGAAAAAGTATCCTGACATTAAGATTACGGTTGGAGGGGGTGGCTCTGGTGTGGGTATTGCATCCCTTATAGACGGCACCTGCGATATCGCCGACTCATCAAGGTCTATGAAACCGAAAGAGATACAGACAGCAAAAGGAAAAGGTGTAGACCCAAAGGCCAATGTTGTGGCGCTTGATGGTATAGCGGTTATAGTCCATCCGTCAAACAATATAAGCTCTTTGACCAAAGAACAGG
>JAMWBP010000010.1 GCA_023819365.1 Candidatus Omnitrophota bacterium | reverse complement strand
TTCATTTATATCCATCAATAAATCTCTCCCACTTTTTTATAATCTCTTTGTGTGTAAGAAGAACTGTCTTTCTTTTTATTACCCTTATCCGTTTCTTCTCATGTCTCGCAATATGAAGGTAGCCATCTCTAACTTTTTTCTGAAATTCCACGGATTCTTTTTCAATTCTGTCCCTCTTTTTGTTTTTTAAGACAGATAGAAGTTCCTTGGCTGGTGCATCTATCAGAAATGTTATATCAGGTAAGGAATCTCTGAGAAGGAGATTGTGGATATATCTGATAAGTTTTAAAGGGATACCCCTGCCATATCCCTGATATGCAGTTGTTGAGTCAATATATCTGTCAAGGACAACTATCTTTCCTTTTTTAATATATGGTCTTATGAGTTCTTCAACAAGTTGGCTGCGACTGGCAAGATATAGAAAAAGTTCAGTTAATGGACAGATATTGTTTTTGCTGTCAAGTAAAATCTTTCTTATCTTTTCTCCTGTATATGTCCCGCCAGGTTCGTTGAGAAACACATAATCAAGACCCTTTTTGTCAAGATACTTACAAAATAATTTTGCCTGGGTACTCTTACCACATCCGTCTATACCTTCAAAACTTATTATTATCCCCCTTTTTTTCATGGTATATACTCTTTCAGTCAATGAATTTTACATAGACAACCCCAAGTAATTTTTTACCTTCTTTTATCTGAATTTCAAATTTGTCCTTCTCTCCTTTAATAGCCCAGTGTTTAAGCATATCATTATATGTTACCCAGTATCCGATATCCTGTAAGTCATTTTTTCTTGCATTGCCTACAAATCCTTTTATGTCTGCTGTTATTTCGTCGGAACCTGAACGAGATAATACAACCTTTTCTATTTTAAATCTATTGCTTTTTTTCATCTCTAATTCACCATCCGGAGCAAGAGAAAAAGTATTATCTTGTGTGGTTATTATCATAGTGAAGTCCATGGTCTCTTCTGTGTTTTCTCTCTGGGGCTCTATAGTTTTTGAAGGAGTAATCGGAGTTGTCACAGTTTTTTGCAGGACAGAGTGCGGATATAGTAAGACAAGACAGAGATAATATACAGCAAATCCTGTATATATAACCGAAAGCACTACTCCACACACAAATTTCTCCCTGTTTATCTTTAGCAGTATCGCTGATAGAGTTATAAGGATAAAGGCAATCCCGATATTTATAATGGAAGATAAGATTCCATAATTTAACATATCATTCCTCCTCCATATATAGTTATTCTGTTTTTACCCGCAGATTTTGAAGTAAATAGTGCCTGATCTGCTTTACTTATAATCTCTTCCTCTGTCTGTCCATGTTCTGAAAAGGTTGCAATTCCTATACTCATTGTGAGATTAACCTCTCTTTCAACTTCACCTTTTAAAAATATATATCTTGATACATTTTTTTAATCCTTTCCGCAAAAACCTTTGCTTCATCACTTGATGTGAAAGGTAAAAGATATGCAAATTCATCCCCACCAAACCGGCGGACCACATCGCTTTCCCTGATAGATTTCTTTATCAGGGAACCGAGTTCTGAAAGTATCTGGTCGCCCTTTGGATGTCCGTAACTATCAACATAATACTTAAAATTGTCAAGGTCTGAAATCATAATTGAGATTGGAAAACCAGCCCTTTTTGCTCTGGCAAACTCCTGTTCTATTCTTTTTTGAAAATACCTTCTATTATAAAGGCCTGTAAGAGCATCGGTTATAGATGCTTTGTTAATCTCTTCGTGAAGTATAGCGTTTTCAATCTCTATGTTGAGGTGTCTCAGGAAGATATCTATTTCATTTTTTGTCTCTTCAAATAGTATATATTTATTTTTTCTCTTTAAATCTGATATACCAACGATGACAATTGCATTTGTTTTCTTTCTGTCTCCTACAGGGAGTATAATTACCTCCCTACACTTTCCAAAATCATATTCCTGAAGGGCTTGTTTAATCTTCTCATCCATTTCTCCAGATATACTTCCAGGAGAAAATGTAAAAACAGAATATCTTCTGTTTGACTTACTATAATGTTTATCTTCTTTAGAGACATTGACCGTCAATATATCACCTGATGTATATTCTTTAATGCGGCCCCCGATTATAAGAATAATTCCTCTATCTCCCCCGTAAAAATTAAGAAATATATCTAAACTTTCTCTCAAGATGGCATCTATTTTTATATGGGTACCCAGCCGTATCAACCCTGTATTAAGTATTTCTATAAAATTTTTCTGTTGAAGAAGAGAATGGTAGTAAAATCGGATTATTCTAAAGACAAGGAAAAGGAAAAAGTATGTAATCAGAAGAAAAGGGATTATAATTCTCAAAGCATATCTAAAGGTAGCAACCGGTTCTACCCACATAGCAGCCAGAATTATAGTAATTGTTACTACAATATAAAGTAGGGCCTCTGTTATTATAAATATTCTGTCCCTTATTATGTTCTTCATCACTAATATATTAAATTTTTTTTCTAAATATTTCAAATTATCCATTTTGATGTTGTTATTCCAGATAAAATAGGGTAAAATGGAAATAAGAAGATTAACAGATTTTTATAAACAAGGGGGAAGAATGAAAAAGGGATGGATTTTGTTATCGGTTCTTGCGCTTGCTGGCTGTGCAATAGTAAATGTATATGTGACCTTTCCTGAAGAAAAGATAGAAAAGGCAGCGGAAGAATTGCTTGCCCCACCATCACAGATTAAACCGCAGAGTAATCTATTCCGTTTCATATTTACAGATGCTGCTTATGCCCAGGAGGTTATTGAAGTGAAGAAGGATATAAAGACCGATTCACCTGTGATAAAGGCAGCGAAACAAAAGATGGATACCTGGCGTGAGGAACTGGATACATATAAAAAAGAAGGGTTTGTTGGTGAGACGAATGAGTTTACTGTTGTGGTGAGGGACCTCCCTTCTGACCCGGAAAGAGCAAAAAGGGTAAGAAAAATTGTGAACGATGAGAACCAGCAGAGAAGGATAATGATGGATGAACTGCTTAAGATAAACAATGTGCCTGCAGGAGAGATTGCTAAATTCAAAAGGATTTTTGCTGATGTGATGAAAAAATACTCCCCCAGTGGAACATGGATCCAGGCAGAGGAATGGTACAGAAAAGAGTGATTCTATCGGGATGCGAGGCATCTGCTGAGGGTGCTATCAGGGCAGGATGTAAGTTTTATGCAGGTTATCCGATAACTCCTCAGAACAGATTCCCTGAGTATATGAGCGAAAGGATGCCGGAGGAAGGAGGTGTTTTTATACAGGCAGAGAGTGAGATTTCTGCTATCAATATGGTCTTTGGTGCAGCAGCAGCAGGGGTAAGAGCAATGACATCATCTTCATCTCCTGGTATTTCCTTGAAACAGGAAGGTATATCATATCTTGCTGGATGTGAACTCCCAGCAGTGATAATAAATATGAACAGAGGTGGTCCTGGACTTGGAGATGTAACACCCAGTCAGTCAGATTACTTCCAGTCCACCAGAGGAGGGGGACATGGGGATTACAGAACTATTACTCTTGCTCCCTGGAACGTTCAGGAGATACATAATCTTACATACCTTGCATTTATCCTTGCTGACAGATACAGAAATCCTGTACTTGTACTTGCTGATGGAGTGATTGCACAGATGATGGAACCAGTAAAGTTACTTCCAAAGGAAAAACAAATACCAAAGAAAAAATGGGCACTCACAGGTTGTAAAGGAAGAAGACCAAATTCTATAAAGTCATTATTTCTCACACCAGGGGTTCTTGAGACACACAACCTAAAGATCCAAAGGAAATACCAGAAGATTACTGAAAATGAACAACTATATCATACATATATGTGTGACAGTATGGACCTTCTTGTTGTGAGTTTTGGGACCTGTGCAAGGATATGCTTTGAAGCAATTACACTTGCAAGGGCACAGGGTATAAAAGCAGGACTTTTCAGACCCGTTACACTCTGGCCTTATCCATCAGAGCATTTAAAGAGGATTGCAGAGAAGGTGAAGAAGATACTTGTGGTGGAGATGAACTGTGGCCAGATGGTAGAGGATGTAAAACTTGCGGTAAAGAAAGACACCCATATATTTTTCTATGGTAGACCCGGAGGTGGAGTTCCTACACCTGAGGAGATTTTTAAAGAAATAAAGAGGATATAATATGATACAAAAGACAGATAGGTATCTGTACAGAAAACCGGAAAGTTTGATGGACAACACCACAATCTATTGTCCAGGATGCGGACATGGTATCATCCATAGAATTATTGCAGAGGTAATTGATGAGTTAGGTGTCAGGGAAAAGACCATAGGTATTGCTCCTGTCGGATGTGCAGTCCTTGCTTATGACTACTTTAACTTTGATGTAACAGAGGCAGCACATGGCAGACCTCCAGCAGTTGCGACAGGAATAAAAAGATGCCTTCCCGACCGTATTGTATTTACATATCAGGGTGATGGGGACCTTGCGGCTATCGGAACTGCAGAGATTATACATGCAGCAGCAAGGGGTGAAAATATTACAGTAATTTTTGTTAATAATGGTGTCTATGGTATGACAAAAGGACAGATGGCACCTACAACACTTTTAGGACAGAGGACAACAACAACACCAAAAGGTAGGGACCCTTATCAGCATGGCTTTCCCCTTAAGATATGTGAACTCCTTGCTACTATAGAAGGAGTATATTACATTGAGAGGACAAAGATTGACTCTATCCCTGATATTATTAAAACAAAACGGGCAATAAAGAAGGCATTTACATATCAGATAGAAGATAAGGGTTTTTCTCTTATTGAGGTGCTTTCCACCTGTCCTACAAACTGGAAGAAGACACCTCAAGAGTCCATGGAGTGGGTAAGAAGAGAGATGGTTTCTTTTTTCCCTCCTGGGGTATATAAGGATAAAGGAGCCACTATATGATATTTCTACCACTTTCTATTTTGATAATTTTACTTTTTATTCTGCTCCTTCCTGTGTTCTTTTTTATTATCCAGATTGAGATAATACGGCTTTCACTGGGAAAGATTGGGCTTTCTCCCTCATCTGCATTTATGATAGTTTTATTATCACTTATAGGCAGTATGATAAATATCCCATTATATACAAGGGAGGCGACTATTATACCTCCGGAAACCTCTTTCCCTTTCTTTCACTTTTTTTTCGGTACCCCTTACGAGAATACAAAACAGGTAATTGCTATAAATTTAGGTGGTTGTATTATTCCACTTCTCCTGTGTATTTATCTCTTACCAAAGGCACCACTTCTTCCAACTCTTTTTGCAACAATCATCACAACACTTATATGCTTTCATATATCAACTGTTGTACCAGGAGTAGGGGTAAGGATTCCTGCTTTAATTCCACCTTTAGTTGCTGTATCTCTTGCCTTTATATTCTCTCCGGGTAATAAAATCCCTGTTGCCTATATCTCAGGGGTGCTCGGAGTACTTATAGGGGCGGATATACTTAATCTGCCACATCTTGGAAATTATCCTGGTATTATGAGTATAGGTGGGGCAGGGGTATATGATGGTATTTTTCTTGTGGGTATAATTTCAGCACTTCTGGCGTAGGAGAGAGATGGACAGATACAGTATACCTATTAAAAACTGGCCTGAGGATGAAAAACCCCGTGAGAAACTTCTAAAATATGGAGAACATAAACTTACGGATACAGAACTTCTTGCCATCCTTATAAGGACAGGTAGTAAAGGTGAAACAGCAGTGGATATTGCAAGAAGAATAATGCAAAAATTTGGCTCCTTTCGTAATATGAGCCATACAAGTATTCATAAATGGAAGGATATAAAAGGACTTGGGAAGGCAAAACTCTGTCAGATAAAGTCAGCAATAGAGATAGGAAGAAGATTTAGGGAAGAGGAATTAAAAGGGAAAAAAGTAAAGATTACAGGACCTGAAGATGTATTTTCTCTTCTTTTACCGCGTATGAGAGACCTCAAAAAAGAGATTTTTGTAGTCATTCATCTGGATGCCAAAAATAATGTGTTTGACAGGACAGAGATAGAGGAAGGGACAGTTAACCAGGCAAATCCTATTGTAAGAGAGATATTTTATAAAGCAATGGAGAATTTTTCTGTTTCTATCATCTGTGTCCATAACCACCCTTCGGGGGACCCATCACCAAGTAAAGAGGATATAGAATTTACAAAGGCACTTGTTAAGGCAGGAGAGGTCTTGAATATAAAGGTAGTTGACCATATAATAATCGGAGATGATAGATATTATAGTTTTGCAAAAAGTGGTCTTATATGAAAAAGATACTTTTAACCGGGTGTGGCGGATTTATAGGTAGTAAAGTAGGGGAACTCTTACTGGAAAGAGGTTTTTCAGTCGCTGGTATTGATGATATGAATGACTACTATGATGTGCGACTTAAAGAGTGGCGGCTTACACATCTTATAAAATATAAAAACTTCAGTTTTACAAGGCAGGATATATCATCTCCTGAGGTAAGAAAAGTGATAGTTGATTTTTCTCCTGATGGAATTATAAACCTTGCCGCAAGGGCAGGAGTTCGCGCAAGTATAAAGGACCCGTTTATATACTTTAAGGCAAACCTTGAAGGAACCCTAAATCTACTTGAAATAGCAAAAGAGATAGGGATAAAGAAGTTTATCCTTGCTTCCAGTTCTTCTGTTTATGCAGGGGAAGATATGCCTTTTAATGAGAATCTTCCTGTGAATAAACCTATATCCCCATATGCTGCGTCAAAGAAGTCAGCAGAATGCCTTTGTTATACATACCACTATCTCTACAATATAGATATTACTATCTACAGATTTTTTACTGTATATGGACCTGCTGGCAGGCCTGATATGAGTGTATTTAAATTTATCAAACTTATAGATGAAGGTATTCCACTTACAATTTTTGGAGATGGGAGTCAGAAGAGGGACTTTACATATGTTGACGATATTGCAGAAGGGACTATCAGAGGATTGGATATTTCCGGATTTAACATAATAAATCTTGGGGGGAACCACCCTTACTCCATAAATGAATTGGTATCTTTAATTGAAAAAGAACTTGGAAAGAAGGCGGTGATAAACTACAGAAACTTTGAGAAGACAGACCTTATTGCTACCTGGGCTGATATAGAAAAGGCAAAGAGATTACTCAACTGGCAGCCATTAACAGGACTTCCTGAAGGGATAAAAAAGACAGTCCAGTGGTATAAAGAGAATAGACACTGGATAAAAGATATAAAACTTGTTGATTGAAAGGAGTAGTAAGAGATGAAGGTGTTGGTAACAGGTGGATGTGGATTTATAGGGAGCCATCTTACTGACAAACTTATAGATATGGGCAACAGTGTCTGTGTGGTTGATAACCTTTCAACAGGTGATATTAAAAATCTGAATTCAAAGGCAAATTTCTATAATATGGATATAAGGGATGAAAAGATAAAAGATGTAT
The DNA here is from genome assembly GCA_023819365.1 of Candidatus Omnitrophota bacterium. Taxonomy (GTDB): domain Bacteria; phylum Ratteibacteria; class UBA8468; order B48-G9; family JAFGKM01; genus JAAYXZ01. The sequence goes on along the minus strand of JAMWBP010000010.1, from coordinate 2,603 downwards.
TTGAAAAAGAACACCCGGAGATTGTTTTTCATCTTGCAGCACAGATAAATGTTAGAAAGTCAGAAGAAGACCCGTTTTTTGATATAGATGTGAATATCAAGGGTTCGGTAAATGTTATAAAGGCATTTTTGGATGTGAAAAATCATAAAAAGTTTATATTTGCCTCCACAGGCGGGGTGATGTATGGAGATACAGATATATTTCCAACACCTGAGTCATTAGAGCCATTTCCCCTGTGTCCTTATGGGATATCCAAACTTACTGTGGAAAAGTATATGGTCTATTTTTCTGCATTTTATAACCTTCAGTTTGTCTCTTTAAGATACGGTAATGTATATGGTCCAAGGCAGAATGCACATAGTGAAGCAGGTGTCATAGCGATATTTTCTACAAATATCCTTGAAGGAAAGACCCCAATAGTATTTGGAGATGGGCAGCAGACAAGGGACTTTGTGTATATAGATGATATTATAAGGGCAAACATTATAATGATGGAAAGTCCAGTTACAGGTATTTTTAATGTTGGCACAGGCAAAGAGACAAGTGTAAACCAGATATTTGAATATCTAAAGAGTGCATCAGGAAGAGATATAAAAAAGATTCATACAGACCCTAAAAAAGGAGAGATAAAAAGGAGTTGTCTATCTCCCGAAAAGATATTTAGAATGACCGGCTGGAAGGCAGAGGTTGATATAAAAGAAGGAATAAGAAAGACATTTAACTGGTTTAAAGAAAATATTTCAGTGTGAAGTTGCTTCCCAGTCAGGTGCGCTCTGGTAGACATTATAATCCCTGAAGGCAAGGTTTAAAACACGCTGCTGGTAATTTTTATAATGCCAGAAGCATCTAACAATAGGGGACTGTCCCCTTTTTTCTGTATGGTCTGCCTGCCACATCCTTGCCTCTTTCCAGGAAACAAACCCGTTTTTGTCCCTGTCTGCCTGCTCAATAATTTCTGTTGATTTATCTGATTCCCAGAAATAGCACTCATTGGGATTGAACTCATATATATAACTGCAGGCAGTAATTTCAGGATTCCGGTAGTTGAACCCTGCTAAGCCACCTGTATAGGGTGGTGAATAACCTGCTTGTGGTATATTTTCCGGTGGTATATCATTTGCTTCTGGAAATGCCTCCTGTCCATGTCCTATCTTTCCTCTGTCCCTGTCAGTGAGGCATATAAAACTCCCTTTTGTAGATATATAGGATGGATATAGTGTAGAAAGCCAGGGTGGATAATCAGAGTAGTCCTGATAGTACATCTCAATTGCATAAGAAAACTGTTTGAGGTTATTTATACAGTTTGCCTGTCTGCCTTTTTCCCTTGCCATTGAAAGTGCAGGTAGTAGTTGTCCTGCAAGTATTGAGATAATGGATATTACAACAAGCAATTCTATAAGTGTGAAGCCCTGTCTTTTCATTACTTTTTCTCCTTCAGTTGTTTTATCAATCTATGAGCAAACTCTTTCATCTCTTTTTCAGGGTCATTATAGTAGATATTCCAGAGGATGCTTTCTGTCTCAGTAAAAGGAAGATTTTTTGTTGCTATATCAAGAGAGTGTTTTCTTACAGTAAGCAACTCTTCTTTCTGCTCCCCTATTTTTAAAAGTTTCAGATATACATCTCTGTCTTTTAATTTTTCTGCCCAGGCAATGAGTTTAAACTTTGTCTCTTCATCTTCAGTAGAGAACCTATCAAGAAGTATAGATATATTCTTTCTATCTAACTTAAGGAGTGCCTCCATAACTATATCTTTTGTATCTTTCTCTGTGCTGTCTAAGAGAGATACAAGTTTTTCTTTATCTATCCTGCCGATACTCCAGCAGGCAGCCCTTTTAATATCAGAAGATACCTCTTGTCTTAAAATTTTTTCAAGTTCAGGTAATGACTGTTTAAGGCCAATTCTACCGACTTCATATATGGCAAACTTTTTCTCTTCCGGGTCCTGGCTGTATAACTTTTTAAGGTAATATCTGGGACCGGTGGATACGCCTTTTGTAGCATACCATACAGAGATTCTTATAATAGAAAGGCAGAAAACACCGATACAGGTCCAGAAAATAACCTTCATCTTTTTTGAAAGCCCACTATAAAACCTTTTTATCTTTTCCATTTATTTAATTCTCCATCTTCTCTCCACTGCTGAGGCGGCACTAAGCGGAGAGGGTGGGATTCGAACCCACGATCCGTTTCCGGATACGCGCTTTCCAAGCGCGCGCACTCGGCCACTATGCGACCTCTCCATCTATATAAATATATTCAGGATGACATTTTTGCAGGAAACTTATATCCTGAACTAAGCCGTTTACAGAAGATTTTTTTTGCCAGACGATTAAGTTTTGCAAAAGGGATATTTCTTTTTTCAAATTCCTTCAGTTTCTCTTTTGCCTTTTTTACCTTTTTTCTATGTAATTTTTTCATCTGATTTCTGTTTTTCCCCATAGATGCTCCTTTCTCTTTGTATTATATCTTTTCAGCGTCTCTTCCGTCAACAATCCGCACGGATAGGGTACATAGGTAACACTTTTCCATTCAATTTTTTACTCCTATTTTCCTCCAATTTCTTGTTCAAAAATTCTATAGGTGTCTCATATCCTAATGAC
>JAMWBP010000009.1:6973-10127 GCA_023819365.1 Candidatus Omnitrophota bacterium | reverse complement strand
GTCTTTTCCTTCTTGCACACCACTCAATGAACGGAACCCCTGATGGCAATCTCAACCATACATATTCAAGTAAGGACGTAGTGAAGATGCTTTTAAACGGAAGTCCTATCGGAGAGATAGGGATGAATATATATCTTGCCGGATGGTTTGGAATACCTTGTGTTTTAGTTACAGGGGATGAGGCAGCATGCAGGGAGGCAAAACAGTATGTCCCGGAGATTGAAGCAGTATCTGTGAAAAAGGGGATAAACAGAACAACTGCAATATCTATCTCCCCTGTCAAGGCAAGGGAAAAGATAAAGGAAGGTGCATACAGGGCAACCCAGAGGATAAAGGAGATAGCCCCTGTAAAGTTAGAAGGTCAATGTGAACTTATTATTGAGTACATCTCTTCTGCAAATGCCTTTGCTCACAGCCAAAGTCCCTATGTTGAACTTATGGATGGAAGAAGTGTCAGAATAAAAGGCAAAGATTTCCTTGAGATGTGGGAGAGATGGAGAGGATAAAAAAGAAGAGGGCAAAGGTATTTGTTGAGGGCAGGGTTCAAGGAGTGGGTTTTAGGCCCACGGTTTTCAGGTATGCGTCTAAAAATAATCTTGTTGGTTTTGTCCGTAATACAGCAGATGGTGTATATATTGAGGTAGAGGGGTATAATTCTTATATAAAAAGGTTTATTAATGCCTTAAAAGAGAGACCACCTGCCCGCTCATATATAAAAAAAATTTCTGTTATCTATACAAAGCCCATCAATAGAGAGAAGAGTTTTGCCATACTGGAAAGTAAAAGCACATCAGATGAGATCAGGACAGAACTATCTCCTGATATTGCCACCTGTAATGAATGCCTTGAAGAACTCTTTGACATAAAGGACAGGAGGTATCTCTTCCCTTTTATAAACTGCACAAACTGTGGGCCACGGTTTACCATAACAGAGAAACTCCCCTATGACAGAGAAAATACTACTATGAAGGTATTTAAGATGTGCCCTGAATGTAGCAATGAGTACCATAACCCTTCTGACAGAAGGTTTCATGCCCAGCCGGACTGCTGTTTTGCCTGTGGTCCTGATTTTTTTCTTATAAAGGGGAAGATATTAAGCAAAGGGGTAGAGGCAATAGAAAATGCAGCAAAACTTATAAAAAAGGGATATATTGTTGCTGCAAAAGGGACAGGTGGATACCACCTTATCTGTGATGCAAAGAATGAAAAAACGATAAAAAAGTTAAGGGAGATAAAAAAGAGGGGAGATAAGCCATTTGCCCTTATGGCAAGGGATATGAAGACAATAAAGAGATACTGTCTGATAAGCAGAGAGGAAGAAAAACTTTTAACATCCTGGCAGACACCGATAGTCCTTTTACAAAAGAAAAAAGGTAGCCAACTCCCTGATGTAATCGCCCCTTCCACAAGATACTTAGGATTTTTTCTTCCATATAACCCTTTACATCACCTTCTTTTTCACTTCGGATCTCCTCCTGTCATTGTTGCTACAAGTGCCAATATAGCAGATAGTCCCATCATATTTAAGGATGGCAAAAAAGAGATAGATAAACTTTCAGGTATCTCTGACTATATCCTTACCAACAACCGGCCTATAAAGACCGGATGTGATGATTCTGTTTTAAAGGTCTCTCCTGATAAAAAAAATTATGTAATAAGAAAGGCGCGGGGTTATACCCCTGATATAATAAGGACACCATTACATTTCAAAAAAGAGGTCTTTGCAGCAGGTCCAGAAGAGAAGAATACTTTTGCCTTTGGAAGGGAGAGATATATTTTAATGAGCCAGCACACAGGGACACAGGAGGATGCAGAGGCATTTAACTTCTATAAAGACACCTTTAACCATTTTGTAAAACTCTTTGGATTTTACCCTGAAATTGTTGCCTATGACCTACATCCTGACTATCTCCCTACAAAGTTTGCACTCAATATGGCTGAGAAAAATAAAATAAAAGTGATAGGTATACAGCACCACCACGCGCATATTGCTTCTTGTATGCTGGACAATAACCTTCCTGATGAAAATGTTATAGGTATTGCGTTTGATGGCACCGGCTATGGAGAAGAAGGGGATATAAGGGGGGCTGAGTTTTTAATTGGTGATTATAAGGGATATGAAAGATATAGATTCCTTGACTATATAAAACTTCCAGGTGGAGAAAAGGCAATAAAGGAGGTATGGAGGACAGGAATTTCACTTCTCTACAAAGCATTCGGGGATGACCTTTTAAAACTGGAGATTCCGTTTGTAAAAAGGCATCTGAAACAGGCAGGATATATTATAGATATGCTCAAAAAAGATATAAACTGTGTGCCTGCATCAAGTATGGGACGGCTTTTTGATGGTATCTCTGCAATACTTGGCATTAGAGGTGAGATTACATATGAGGCACAGGCAGCGATAGAACTTGAGATGGTAGCAGAAAGGGCAGGGTTAAAACCATATCCTTATGGAATAGGGAATGGTTCAATAATAGACCCTGTGCCTTTAATACAAGGTGTTGTGGATGATATAAAAAGGGGTAGTAGTGCAGGAAAAATCTCATACAGGTTCCATAAGACCATATCAGGTATAGTTACAGAAATATGTAAAAGAATAAAGGAAGAAAAAAATATAAAAAGGGTGGTCCTTTCAGGTGGTGTATTCCAGAACAATCTTCTTCTTAATATGGTATGGGATGAACTAAAAAAGAACGGTTTTTCTGTATTCTGCCACCATAATATCCCGACAAATGATGGAGGTATCTCAGCAGGCCAGGCAGTTATAGCACTTTACTCTCAATACCAAAAGTAGAAAATGCCTGCTGTATCTCCTGTTCCAATTTATCAAAATCTTCTTCTACCTTTGAATGGGCTATATACCTCATCTTTACAAGTCCTTCTTTAACAGGCATCTTATGTATCTTATCTATGGAAACACCCTTTTCAATCGCCTTTGAGGCATAACTATGGAAAAGCATAATTGCCCTTAACATCCTGTATTGCTTGGTCAGTGTTGTATATGCATCCCTGTCATCAAATGCGCTCTGGTGTAAAAAGTCCTCCCTTATAGCCCTTGCTGTCTCAAGGATAAGGCGGTCCTGGGAAGAAAGTGTTTCCATACCTACAAGCCGCACAATCTCTATAAGTTCTGCTTCCTTTTCAAGTATGG
>JAMWBP010000009.1:0-6963 GCA_023819365.1 Candidatus Omnitrophota bacterium | reverse complement strand
TGGAAAGTGCCTCCTGTCTTATATAAGGGAAATCAGATGCTACCTCTTTTTCTATATATGGCCTGAGGTTATCAACATACAGAGAATAACTTGTAAGCCAGTTAATTGCCGGAAAGTGCCTCTGATATGCAAGACGGTCATCAAGTCCCCAGTAAACCTTTACTGCTTTTAGCGTCATCTGGACCACAGGGTCTGTAAGGTCTCCACCAGGGGGACTTACAGCACCTAAAACAGAAAGCGTGCCCTCTCTATTACCAAGGCAGAGACATCTACCTGCCCTTTCATAAAAAGACGCAACAGAGGTTCCTAAATATGCAGGGTATCCTTCCTCTCCTGGCATCTCTTCAAGCCGTCCTGATATCTCCCTTAACGCCTCTGCCCATCTGCTTGTAGAATCAGCCATAAGAGCAACAGAATACCCCATATCCCTGAAATACTCTGCAATTGTTATACCTGTGTAGATAGATGCCTCCCTTGCAGCAACAGGCATATTTGATGTATTCGCTATAAGGACTGTCCGTTCCATCAAGGGTCTACCTGTACCAGGGTCTTTCAGTTCAGGGAATTCTATAAGGACATCTGCCATCTCATTACCACGCTCACCACAGCCGATATATACAACAACCTGTGCATCAGCCCACTTTGCAATCTGATGTAGAACAACTGTATTATGAAAAAAAGAGGGAATAAAACCACCTATAAAATTATGGTATTTTTCCACCTGAAGGTCATATACCGGCTCTACATATTCCTCAACCTCAATCTTTTCTATTCTATCCTGATAAATATTTGAGAGACAGTTAAAAGCAATTTGTTGTAATGTAGTATCTCCTATTACTTTAACAAACGTCCTGAATTTAGAAAGGGTTATACCTTCTCCTGCAAAAAGGTTAAATATTTCCACACCTGCATCTTTTAATCTTTTATAAGGTCTACCTGCCCTTTCGTAAATTTCTTTACATAATAGAGGAGAAATATGAACCAGGTCACACCTTTGATATCTTGGTGTTTTTAGATTCTCTATGTATTTTTTCATTGGAATATATTTTTCAAAAGAGTCATCCCCTGTTAAATTATAAAACTTCTTTATCTCTTCTTTGCCTCTGATGAAAATCCTGTTATAAACACCACCTATCCCTTTTCTGCTGGCTTTATAGATGAGCCCCAGTTGTGTGAGAAGGTATGCTAAATGAGAACATAATTGCCTGCTTGCAGTTGTAATCTCAATCTCTCCTTTACTTGATGAGAAATACCCATCACACAAAAAATATCCTTTCAAAAAGTGTGCTAATACATCTTGAGGGCTATTCAACAAAGCATAAGGCAATGTAAGATTTCTTGACTTTTTTATATCAGGAAATCCAAAAAACCTTAATAAATGCGCAACAACACACGATTCAAGTAATAGACATTTTACAGTATTCGCATATATCTCTTTTGCCTTCAGCCCAAAGATCTCCGAAACAAGTGAAGCGTATAACTGCCTTATCTTTTTGTCATTATTATAAAATCTTATAGAATTTCCCTTTAACATACCATCAGCCATAAGGAGCCCGAGGAACAATGCAAGTTTTTTATCAAGATATAATGGTATCTTTGCAGATATGCTATTATGTTCTCCTTTTATCCTGGACGGCATAGGAACCTCCAGCCCGTTTTTCTGATAGATGTCTTTTATAAATCTCATTGGGGGATTGTTAATGTTAGTATAGTATCCTCGTAAGACATCCTGAGAGATACCTAATTTCTCTGATAATCTTCTAAAAGTCCCTTCTTTTATCTTCATCTTTTTCAGAAGATTCGTAATTTCCCTGTTAAGTTTTTTATCATCACTCCTGTAGTTCTTAAAAACATCGTATATAGGGATAGTATATAGTTTTGCGCTATAAGGGATAGTCCTGGGAGCAACGATATAATCTCCTTCTTTTAACTGAATTGCAGGGACTTCCTCTATTTTCATATTACCATTAAACCTGAAAAGTTTATGTGCTGGAGTTATTTCAATTATCCTTCCTGCCTTCGTATATATCTTAACAATTCTATCGGTATATCCTTTATATATAGCAGTAGCAAATCCCTTTACTATTCTGCCATTACAGAAAGAATAAACTTCATAAGGTTTTTTTAGAATTATATATTCTTCTTTTTTGCTTTGTACAATTTTATTCCCGGATATCTCTGCATTTTTATATATCTCTTCTATTGGAGTTATAACACCTTCACATAGCACAGGGGTATTACCTGTTACACACTTGCCACTACCAAATGGTCCGGGGATACAGGCAGTTCCCCCTTTTGCTACAGGAAAAAAAGCATCTATCACCCTTTGTCCTGTCACAAGTGGCTCACAAGGGGGTCTTTTCTCTATTACAGGTCTTTTTACGCGTACAGGCCATCTCTGCATAAGATATAAAGGAACCTCTTTGTTATCTTCACTTCTTACCCTGCCTATCTCTTCCTCAACAGTAAAACTCCCTTTCTTTATATCAATAATCTCTCCAGAAACCCCTGGAGGCACCATTATCTTATGGGTCAATATACCTGTCTCCTGCACCTCTCCTATAATATCTCCCTCTGCCACACTATCTCCTTTCTTCACAAGAGGACTAAATTGCCACTTTTTATCTCTATCCAGCGGATGTATCTGTGTCCCTTTTATAATAAAGTCCCCTTTCTCACCCAACCTTGATAAGGGCCTCTGTATACCATCAAATATATTAGAAAGAAGACCTGGTCCAAGTTCAACTATTAAAGGTATCCCTGTACCAAAGACAGGGTCTCCTACTTTTAAGCCCTCTGTTTCTTCATATACCTGGATAGAAACAACATCTCCTTCTATCCTGATGACCTCTCCTATAAGTTTATCCTCTCCTACCCTTACCACATCATACATCCTTGCGCTTTTCATCCCCTCTGCCTGTACAAGAGGCCCACTCACCTTTATAATCTTCCCTTTTTCCATTTTTATCCTTTCATACCTGTTGCCTTCTTGATAAGTTCTTCAAGTATCTGATATCCCTTGCCTTCTCTTGACTTTAAGGAAGGTAGAACAACAAGTTTTTTATCAAGTATGTATCTATTAAAAAGTTCGCTATCAAATACCTCTTCTGTGATAAATATAACACCATACTCTAAGAGATTTAATTTTTCAATTATCTCATATGCCTGTTTTTGTGTAGATGCAGGAAATATATCCGCACCAAGCCCCCTGAAAAACTCAATACAGGTCTCATCCCCTATAAAGGCAACTTTTGTATCTTTACCCATTATATCTTCCAGACAGTGATACCTTTTCCCCTTTTTAATGAAGCGTATATCTTCTGAAGTTGCACCAGCACCGCTATCTTCTCCTCAAATGGCATTCTTGCCTGTGCCCTGTGGAATTCCTCTTTCTTTTTAAAAAGTTCGTCCCTTGTGATTACCCTTTTTCCAATCACAATTTTAACATCTTTTCCCTTTTTCATTTCTTCAAGAATGCTCTAAAACTTTCATCTAATCCATACCTTGTTAGTATATCATTAAGTATCTTTTTATCAATTTTCACTTCATCAAGTATCTTTTCTATCTTCTCTATATCCTTCTTCCTGCCTGCCCGTAAAAGTATTGCAATCAGATACTCTGGCCCTATAATTTTTGTTTTTACTCCTTCATAAACTATCCTTCTGGCATTTTTTATTGCTTCTTTTTCAAGTTCATCAGCGGGAATAAACTGGACAGGGACCCCTTCAACTATTATATGCTCGCCTTTCCACTTATAACCTGCCTCTTTAAGATAGTCATAAACAGGTGTGAGCAATACAACATTCCCCTTCCAGTGTTCCAAAAGGAGAAAGATATCTATATCATAGGTAAGGAATGGCTCAATATAAAACATTGTTGCTATGCCACCACCTATAGCATAGTCATTAAAAAGCCCTTCCTTTACCATCTTGTTTATTACCTTTATGGTTTCTCTCAATCTATCTCACCCTGTTTTCTCTACTTCTCTATATATCTCCTTATTACCCTGGCAAGGTTCCCGGCTATCTCTTCCATACCTGAAGGAGAAGGATGGACAAGGTCAGTGCAGAGGCCGTTCCAATGCCTTAAAAGTTTCCTCCCGTCAATATGGATGACTTTTTCTGATTTTACCCCTGCAGCAACCTCCTTAACTGTATCCCTGAATGCCTTCTGCTTTGTTCTTTCTCCTTTAAGCCCTAAATAGAATGTAAACATATCTATACAGAAGATATACTTATCAGGATGTGAATGTGCAATCTTCGGTATAAAGTACTCCACCCTTTTTCTGAATTCAGAAACATCAAAACTGCTTATCATATTTATTCCTATCTCAAGTGATGCAAAATTCCAGTCATCTCTTTCCGCTATATAGTCAGCCATCTCTTTTTCACATAAGGCGCTACCTCCAAACCCTAAATTTATCAAGTCCACACCAAGAAACTGTGCTGTCCTCATCGCATAGGTGCCTGTGGGTCTTATGGCAGTAGCCCCATGTGTTATAGAAGAGCCATAGGCAAGATATTTCTTTTCCGGTAGTTGCTCTTTCCCAGGCAGTTCAAACTCTCCTGTAATATCTCTAATCACACAGGTTGCCCTGTAGGGAAGTATTATCCTTGTAAGCCCTGTATCAAATGGCATCTTCTCTTTCTCTGATAACTCCTTAAGTTTCTCTATATTTGCCGGCAGGGATATAACAACATCAGAGGTACTATTGTTGATAAAATAACTGCCCACCAGAAAACTGCCCTGATATATCTCTCCAAGAAAGGTTCCTTCTTCCCTTGCCTTTAAAACAATCCTTGCCTCTTTACTTTTAAGGTTAAACCGGACTTCTGCACCTGCAGGTTGTATCGCCATTGTTTGTACACCTGGATTTACAGAGGCACTTAACCTGTTTGGTATCCTTGAAAGTATCACACCATCTTCTGTTTCCAGAAGTTCCGCTACATTATGCAGGTAAACCCCTTTATAAACCATTTTCCCCCTTTTATAGATGTCTCAAAATTGCTAAAATACTCTATACAATTTACAATGAATAGCAAATTTTTTCAAGGGGATATATATGGAGATAACATCTGGTATTGATATTGTGGATATTGAAAGGTTTGAAAAAATACTTGAGAGATATGGAAGCAGGTTTATAAAAAGGGTATATACAGAAAGAGAATTAAAGGGGCTTCCTGAAAAGGACAGATATTTCTACATGGCAACTTCTTTCTCATTCAAGGAAGCCATCTGGAAGGCATTATCTGATGATAAACAGAGAGATTTTTATTTTAAGGATATTGAGATTTTATGGGAGAGAAGGAAACCACAACCCGTTTTAAAAGGAGAAAGGGATATCCCAGGGCTTACACTGGACTTTTTCAAAAAAGGGAAAAACATTATTACCACAGCAATAATTATCCGCTTGTGACTTTCTCTACCTACTTTTTGATTACCATCTGATAGGTATCAAAGGCAATCCTTAATTCTTCATTGGTAGGTATAACAAAGACCTTTATCTTAGAATTAGTAGCACTTATCTCTTCTTCTTTTGCAAAGTTTTGGTAGTTCTTCTCATTATCAAGAACAATACCAAAATTTTCCAGCCCTGAGAGTGCTCTTTCTCTTACTTCAGGGACATTTTCTCCTGCACCACCTGTAAAAACAATCGCATCAACCCTTCCTAAAACCGCCATATACGCACCTATATACTTTTTTATCCTGTAACTGTAAATATCTATTGCAAGCAATACTCTATCTTCCTCCATTTTCTCTAAAAGATTTCTAAAATCATTGGAGACACCTGATATACCTAAAAGTCCACTTTTTTTATTGAGGATGTCCTGTACCTCTTTTAAACTTAATCCAAGAGAGTCAATCATATGGAATATCACTCCAGGGTCAATATCTCCTGAACGGGTCCCCATCACAAGTCCTTCAAGTGGTGTAAGTCCCATACTTGTATCAACAGACCTGCCATTCCTCACCGCTGTGATACTACAGCCATTGCCTAAATGACAGGTGATAACATTTATATCATATTTCCCTTTACCCATAAGTTCAGCAGCACGCCTTGCCACATATCTATGAGAGGTTCCGTGAAAGCCGTATCTTCTTATCCTGTATTTCTCATAAAACTCATAAGGTATGGCATAAAGATAGGCAACAGGCGGTATGGTGGTATGAAATGCGGTATCAAAGGCAGCAACCTGTAAACTATCAGGGAAAAACTCCATAGATGCCCTGATACCTGAAAGGTTATGGGGATTATGTAGCGGTGCAAGTGCTTGATACTCCTCTATCTTTGTTATAATCTCATCTGTAAGGATAACACTCCTATCAAATCCCTCTCCACCATGGACAACCCTGTGTCCTACACCTTTTATCTCATTGACATCTTTTATAATACCTACACTGGCATCTACAAGTGTCTTAGCAATAAGAGAAAGTGCCTCATTATGCGTCTTTACATCCACCTGGCTCCTGTAAAATAACTGCTTATTCCCTTTTGTGTATGAAAAAAGACCTACCTCTTCGCCTATTTTTTCCACATTGCCTTCAGCAACAAGAATTTCTTTTGGCATCTCAAAGACCTTAAACTTTACAGAAGAACTTCCGCAGTTTATTACAAGTACCTTCATTTTATTTCTCCTGTAGATGCCTCTGGATAAACTCAACTGCTTTACCTACGGTCTTTACCTGAAGTGCAGCATCTTCCTCCATCTCTATATCAAACTCATCTTCAAAAGCAGCCACAAGTTCCAAACTCTGAACACTCTCAGCCCCCAAATCCTCTACAAACCTGCTCTCTGGTGTAATCTTTTCTTCATCAACCCCTAAAACTTCCGATATAACCTTTTTTACCCTTGCTTCTATCTCTTTGTGTTCCATCCTTCCTCCTTATTTACTTATTTTTCTACTTTTCTTTATCGCATCTTTTCTCTCTTCCTCTGTCATCTCATATGCCGCCCTTATGGC
>JAMWBP010000008.1 GCA_023819365.1 Candidatus Omnitrophota bacterium | reverse complement strand
GAGACAGTTACCAGACACCTTCCGTACTTTGAATATACTGATTCTACATCCTTTAAAAACTTTTCTTTGTTGAATGGTCTTTCAGGGAAGTATATAAGGTGTGGTCCATCACCGTCATAAACACGGGCAAGGGATGAGGCAGCAACAAGAAATCCAGCATGCCTTCCCATAATCACATCTATCTTAACTCCGGGAAGAGACATATTATCAAGGTTATCACCCATCACAGCCATTGCTACAAACTTTGCAGCACTCCCATATCCAGGTGTATGGTCATTCTCAAGAAGGTCATTGTCTATGGTCTTAGGTATATGGAAACATCTAAACTCATAGTTCACCTTTTTTGCACTTTCATTCAGAATATCTGCTGTCTCAGCAGAATCATTTCCTCCTATGTAAAAGAAATAACGCACATTATACTTTTGCAACATCTTAAATATCACTTCACAGTCCTGTTCTGATGGCTTTTTTCTTACACTTCCAAGTGCTGCACAGGGAGTATATGCTACCTTTTTAAGAACTGGTAATGGTTCTTTCTTTAAATCTACCAGTCGCTCTTCCATCACGCCTTTTATTCCATTAAGCGAGCCATATATTCCCTTTATCTCATTATGTTTTTTTGCCTCCATAATCGCACCTACCAAACTCTGATTAATCACAACTGTAGGTCCACCACTTTGGGCGATAAGCATATTCCCTTTCAACTTCTCTGCCATCTCTGTCCTCCTTGTTGTTTTTTATTATCTCTTTTATCTTTCAAGATATATCTTTAAAGATGTCTCCCATTGAGGCATTGAAAAACCAAGTGATTCTAAGAGAGAGGTATCCAAAACTGAATAACAGGGCCTTTCTGCTTTTCTATTAACGAATTTCTCAAATTCTATAGGAACCAGTTCAATATCCTTAATGTTCATAATCTCTTTGATTTTTAAGCCATACTCATACCAGGAACACTCACCTCTATTACACACATTAACTATACCAAGAAAGTTCTTCTTGATAAGGAATATAATTGCCTCTACAAGGTCTACCACATACGTAGGTGAGTTTACAATATTGTCTGTTAAGACAATCTTTTTTTCTTCTTTCATTAGAAACGGCAGAGATGAAGCAAAATTCCTCCCTTTTTCACCAAATATCCTTGATACCCTTACAATTATAAAATTCTGGTGTAAGTGTGAGACATAATACTCACCAAGTAGTTTTGTCTGCCCGTATATACTTAAAGGGTTAGGAGTATCTGCTTCAAAATAAGGAGACCCCTTCTTCCCGTCAAAGACAAAGTCAGTGCTCAGATATACCATTCTACATTTTACTTCTGCACAACCTTCTGCTACATACTGGGTTCCAACTACATTGGTAAGATATGCCTTTTTCTTATCAATCTCACAACCATCAACATCAGTAAATGCAGCACAGTGTATAAGTATATCTGGCTTTACAATTTTTATTGTTTTAACCATTTTTTCTCTGTCTGTGATATCCAGGTCTTTTCTACTGGGAGCATATACCTCATCCCCTCTGTCCATAAAAGCATCTGAGAGAAAAGTTCCAACCAATCCTTTTCCACCTGTAATAAAAACCTTCATAATTTGTACTGCCTCCTGTAATACTCCAAGAACTCACCGCTCTTTATCTTCTTCCACCACATCTCATTATTTTTATACCACTCAATAGTAATCCGCAACCCTTCTTCAAAAGGCACCTCCGGCTCCCATCCTAATTCTTTGATTCTTTCGCAGGAGATACTGTATCTCCTATCATGCCCTGGCCTATCTGGAACAAATTTTATCAAAGATTCTGGTTTCCCAAGATATTCAAGAATTTTACGGGCAATAAATATATTTTCTCTCTCCTGCTCTGCTGCGACATTATATATTATACCTGTTTTTCCTTTGTGTAATATAATATCTATTGCCCTGCAGTTATCTCTAACAAATAGCCAGTCCCTTATATTTTTCCCATCTCCATATAGAGGAAGTGGTTTGTCTTCTATAGCATTTGTTATAAAAAGGGGGATAAACTTTTCAGGATATTGGTTAGGGCCATAGTTATTTGTACTACGGATAATAATTCCAGGTGTTTTATACGTTTTATAGTATGAAAGAACAAGAAGGTCTGCTGATGCCTTACTTGCTGAATAAGGGCTGGATGGATTGAGTGGACTTTCTTCTGAAAAGGGATAACCTTCATCTGCACTCCCATAAACCTCATCTGTAGAGATTTGAATATATCTATGGATACCTTTTTTTCTTGATATCTCAAGGAGATTAAATGTACCCATAATATCTGTCTTTAAAAATGCCTCCGGCTCCTGTATTGACCTGTCAACATGGCTTTCAGCAGCAAAGTTTATAATAACATCATAACCATCTACTACATCTTCCATATCCCTGTTACATATATCTACCTTCAAAAACTTATAGTTTGGATTTTTCTCAACCTCTTTAAGGTTTTCAAGATTCCCTGCATAGGTAAGTTTGTCTATATTGAGGACTTTATAGTCAGGATATTCTTTAAGAAGATATTTTATAAAGTGTGAACCGATAAAGCCAGCGCCACCTGTAACAACTATTTTCATTTTCTTTTCTCTCTTTCACACACAAGGTTATTCGCCCGTAAGAGTGATTCAAAAGTGCCTGCATCAGTCCACCAGCCATCAAGGATTCCAAAGGTAAGTTTACCCTCTTTGAGATACCTGTTGTTCACATCTGTAATCTCAAGTTCTCCCCGCCCTGATGGTTTAAGTGTCTTTATGATATCAAAGGCATAACTATCATACATATAAATTCCTGTAACAGCAAGGTTGGAAGGGGGATGTTCTGGTTTCTCTATTATCCTTACAATCCTTCCATCCATTATTTCTGCAACCCCAAATCTCTCAGGGTTTTCTACCTCTTTAAGCAGGATTCTCGCACCTTCCTTTTGTTTTTTGAATACTTCAACCTCCTTTTTTATACCCTTCTCTATAATGTTATCCCCCAGTATTACTACAAATCTGTTATTGCCTACAAAATGTTCAGCAAGTGAAAGAGCAGCAGCAATTCCACCTTCACCTTCCTGATATGTATAGTTAAGGTGTTTCAGTCCAAACTCTTTACCATTGCCTAACAGGCGAAGAAAATCTCCTGCAGAGTTCCCGCCAGTAACTATAAGTATATCCTTTATACCTGCATCTACAAGTGTCTGTATCGGGTAATATATCATCGGTTTGTTATAAACAGGAAGAAGATGCTTGTTTGTGACTTTTGTAAGTGGATATAGCCGTGTACCCAGCCCACCTGCAAGAACCACACCTTTCATAATTAATAGTTTCTCCTTTCCCAGTTATAAGGAATTTTATCTGTATCAAAGGGGAGCCGTAGTTCATCAGGGTCCTTATAATTATAGGTATTGGTCGGCACATTGATTACCAGTGTCTCTTTTTCACCTATCCCTTTAAATCCATGATATACACCTGCTGGGATATGGACAAGCAAGGGGTTGTGTTCTCCTATAAAAAACTCATTTATTAATCCATATGTCTTACTTCCTTCTCTTAAATCACACAATACAAGTTTTAACATCCCTTTAACCACTGCTATATTATCATTCTGTAGTTTATGTGCATGCCATGCCTTTACCACACCAGGATATACAGTTGTAAGATATACCTGTCCGAACTTTTCAAATACCTCATCATCACTCCTTAAAATCTCCATTACCCTGCCCCGCTCATCAGGGATAACCTTCAACCTTTTGACCTTCACCCCTTCTATCATCTTTTCCATATCGTCCCCCTTCTAAAATTATACTCTTCTCCATTAAAAACTCAAATTCTCCGTTTATCTATAAAATTTGTTTTTAATTTTACATACCTACCCTTGAAATTTTATAAAAATCCTTTCCCTATTGACAGCAATATCCATTAGCAGGTATAATTAGGTTAAGTAAAGTTGTTTTTATTAACTTATAGGAGATATTATGAAAAGAAATACTAAGGATTTACAGGAATGGATTAAGAAAAGATACTACTCAATAAGGGAAAAGTTCAAGAATGATTCCTTTAAATTTGATGATGTTTCAAACGCTCTTTTCAATCTATATAAGGACTCTCCTGAACAAACAAAACTCATACTTTCAGAATTAAAACGGGCAGGACTGTTGGAAACCACTAAAAATCCTGAAGATAGAAGAGAATCAATATATCAGGTTGTGGATATATTAGAACCACTGCCCCTTTTTGAAGAACACAGTAAATTATCAAAGGACCATTTAACCAATATTCTTAAAACAGCAGCCGATATTATCAGAACAAGAGTTGACTATACCTTTATCTTGCTTCTACTATTTTACAAGGCACTATCTGATAAGTGGAAGGATGAATATGAAACCGTAAAAGAAGAGTTGACCAAAAAGGGATTAAAAGAAAAGGAAGTAATAAAGGAAGCAGCTCAACCCTGCTATCATACCTTTCATTTTAAAAATGAGTTGTTATGGGATGAAATTAGAAAAGAACCATTAAAACTTCCTGAAAACTTATCAAAGAGTTTAAAGGAACTGGCAGAACTAAATCCTGATTACAAAGACATCTTTTCTCATTTTGACTTCCATCAGTTTACTTCAAATCAGGAGAATCACATAATATTGAATAATCTCTTCGAACTGTTCAGCAGATACTCATTTGAAAAGGTTGAAGAGGATATACTCGGAGATGCCTATGAGTGGATACTTAAATATTTTGCGCCGACAAAGGCAAAGGAAGGGGAGGTTTATACACCAAGAGAAGTTATAAGATTAATGATTGAGATTTTAGACCCTAAACCAGGTAAATGGATTTATGACCCTGCCTGCGGAAGTGCCGGAATGCTTATAGTCGCCTATCAGTATGTTAAAGAAAAATATGGTAAAGACAAATCAGCAACCCTATTTCTCTACGGACAGGAGTATAATTCAAAAACACTCGCACTTGCAAAGATGAATGCAGTCCTACACAGAATAACAAACATTGTCCTGTCAACAGGAGATACACTTTTATTCCCAAAATTTAAAGAGAAAGATAGTATCAAGCAGTTTGATTATGTTATAGCAAATCCTCCCTGGAACCAGGACGGATATGATGAAGATACTCTACAAAGGGGAGAATATTACAACTACAGATTTCCTTTTGGTGCACCTACAAAACAATCTGCTGACTGGGCATGGATACAGCATATGATTTCTTCTGCAAATGACAAAGGTAGGGTTGCTGTTGTTATTGATACAGGCGCTGTATCCAGAGGGGGTAGAGAAAAAGAGATAAGGAAAAAGGTATTAGAGAAAGATATAATTGAGTCAGTCATACTTCTGCCAGAGAAAATTTTTTATAATACGGGCGCGCCAGCAGTAATACTTGTCTTCAATAAAAACAAACCAAAAGAAAACAAAGAGAAGATTTTGCTGATTAATGCATCAAAAGAGTTTATACCCGGAAAAGCACAGAATTTTTTAGGAAAAGAACATATTGAAAAGATAGTTAAGACATATAAGGAATTCAAAGAGATAGAGAAATTCAGCAGGATTATAAACAGGAAAGAGATTGAGGAAGTAGATTACAATCTTTCTCCATCCAGATTTATAAGTGTATTTGAAGAAGAAAACTACAGAGATATAAAAGAGATAAAAGACGAGTTAAGGGATTTAGAAAAAGAAAGGGAGGAGATAGAAAGACGGGTAAATAAAATTCTGGATATGTTTTGATGCAGGACAGATAATAACGGAACTAAAGTAGAGAAAAGATAAAAATGACTATTGACTTTAAACTTTTAGAAAGGTATAATATAAAAAAAGAATTAGAATTACCACCTTGCCTTTGTTTCAACAAAGGCAAGTTTATAACCTCCCCGGGCTTGCGAAAGCAATCCCGGGTTTTCTTTTTTATGGAACATGGAACGTGTAACAATATTCATTGACGGAAGCAATTTTTATCATGGTGTTAAAGAAAACATTAAAAAGACAAATATAGATTTTATGAAATTTGCTCAAAAATTATGCGGCAAAAGACAATTGTGTGGCGTTTACTACTATAATGCCCCTCTCAAAAAAGAGTTTAATTTTGAACAATATAAAACACAACAAAAATTCTTCAATTATATCCAAAATTTACCAGGTTTCAATTTAAAACTTGGACATTTAGAATTTAGAGAAATTCTCATAGAAAAAGAAAAGATTATTTTAGAATCTTTGGACGGACAATTCTATGAGGTAGACACCATTGATGAAGTAAAAAAATTATGTAAAAGGGAAAATACTATATTTTGGGGTCGTATCTCACCTACTAAATACCCAATTGAAAAAGGTGTTGATATACTTTTGGCATGTGATATGCTTTCCTTGGCTTATAATGATGCCTATGATACTGCAATTCTGGTAAGTGGAGATGGAGATTTCGCATATGTGATTAAAAATATAAAATTATTGAACAAAAAAGTTGAAGTGGCTTATTTCCCAAAAAGGAGGTGCTGGCATTTAAGACAGGTAAGTGATAAATTTATTCCATTAGAAAATGCTTTTTTTGAAGATTTAATAAAGGAAAAATAATATAAGAACTTAAATCTTTATAAAAATTAAGGTTGAGAGTATTAAATGGATAAATTAAAGAAGATACTAAGAGGATTAACAGATAAAATTTACAATTTTTACTTTTTCCATTGGAGACCTCTTTGGATATTCTTCCTTGTAGGGATCGGTATTTTAAATTTTGAATTAGTTAAAATTTTCCCCCCACCACAAAAAGATTTAAGAAATTATATCCAGGAGATTTATCTTGGATTTATAGCTTTTTCAATACCTTTCTTATGGAATGTCTATAACAGAATCATAGAAATGCAAAATCAATCAGTAGGGGTAAAAATTGAAACAATATTAAATAGAGAATTTTATAAAAAAGCAGACGAACTTTTTTATATTGTTTTTCTAATACCATTTACAATTTTTCTATTAGGTGGTTTAGCTTTTTCTTATTGGTTATCCCATCTATTGACTTGGACAATTTTATTCATTTCTTTTTTCTTTATTTTATTCTCCACAAAATTTTATCAGGGGATAAAAAAAAGAAGTAGTATCTCCCTTGAAAACTTTATTATTGAAAGTCAAATATGCCAAGATTTAGTAACTATTTTTGAGGAATTGCTTCAAAAAACGGACGAAAACATTGGCAAAGATTTTAATCTCCATCCAGTAAAATTAATGAATTTATTTACCCAAAAAATAGAAGAAGTAATACAGAAGGAAAAAGACCAAAAGTTTATACAAGATTTATTGCTGATTTTTCAGAATAATTTTGAAAATAGATTGTTATGGGGATTAACTACTTCTAATTTCTGGAGAAAATTTTTAGAGTGGCATTTAAAAATTTGTAGAAACCTTTCTTCTTATTATACTAATTATATCAATACTTTTATAAGAATTCAAGATATTTTTCATGTTTCTCTTAAAAAAATTTTAACAGAAAAATCTTCAGAATATTACTTGTTCTTGGATGCATTTATCAAACATATTAATGCTTATAAGGAAGAAAAGTTTAGTATAGATGGGCAATCCAAATTTTACATTTATGTGTTTTTAACTGATTTTTGTAATATCTTCTTTGAGGAAGTAAATAAATCACCTCACTGTCATACTATATGGAAAACGATTCCATATGAATGGAAAGTAACGAGCCAAAATTTAAAAAGTACTAATCCAATTCCCCGATTTATGTTAGATATCTTTTTAAACTGGGCTCAGATAAGAATTTTTAATGCAAGAGAGGAAGAACTTGATAAAGATTTAGAAGATGTAGCAAGAGAGTTATTTCCAGAAACAGAGCCGATATTATGGGCAACTATTTTAATTTTTTTAGTCCATTCATATTCACTTAAAGAAGTAACGGAAAAGGTAAAATCTGTGATAGAAAAACCATGGACATTTGGATATATAGGAAGAGTTATGAATTATACGGAAGAACATGATGAAGTAATAAATTATATATATTCAAAACAATATCAACAGCAAATTGAAGGAACTATAAAACTTTTAAAAACTATTAATTTCTTCGCGGACACTTTCAGCAAAGAAAATTTAGAAATATATTTAAAGACAATAGAGACACTAAAGGAAGAATACAAAAGAGACGAAAAAAAATTAGGGAAACTGAAAAGATTAAAAGTGATGTTAGAAACAATAAAAGGTTTTAATAATGAAGAAATGGGAAGTTAAAAAATTAGGGAATAGGGAATGTTTTGAAATTTTAGGAAGTGGAATTGCCTACTTTGAAGGGGAAAAAGAATATTTATCTACATCTTCTATTGAAGCAAATAAAATAATCTCAATTGAAAGCAAAATAACTTATCAAAATAGACCTTCAAGAGCCAATATGCAACCAAGATTGAACTCTGTCTGGTTTGCAAGAATGATAAACACTGTTAAGGTCTATTCATTCACAGAAGGAAACAAAAATGAAATAGAAAGATATGTGCTTTCAACTGGATATGCAGGAATTTTATGTAATACCCGGAAGGTTATTCCTAAATATGTAGAAAAAATTTTCCTGTCCGAATGGTTCAATAATTTTAAAAATGCATTAGCAAGTGATAAAGCAATTCAAAAATCAATAAATAATGATGACTTACAAAATCTTCCAATCCCTATTCCTCCTCTATCGCTCCAGCAGAAGATAGTTAAAATTCTTGATACAGTACAGGAAGGGATAGAAATCCAGGGAAGAATAATTGATAAGACAAAGGAACTTAAAAAATCTTTGATGGCTGAACTTTTTAGATATGGAGCACCATCATTCAGAAAAGCCAGGAAATTGAAAAAGACGGAAATAGGAGAAATACCAGAAGATTGGGAAGTGGTAAGATTAGGAGAAGTGGCAAAAATTGATTATGGAATCCAATCGGCGGTCTCTGGATTAAAAGACAGTTCATTAGGAATCCCAATTTTAACCAATAAAAATATTACAAATGAAGGAGAGATAGACCTTACAGAATTGAATTATTACCCCCTTAAGAATGAAGAATTAGAAAAATATCTTTTAAAAAAGGGAGATATAATTTTCAACTGGAGAAGTGGCAGTATTGAACATGTTGGGAAAGCATCTATTTTTGATAGGGACGAACAATTTACTTTTTCCTCTTTTATTTTACGATTTAGAATAAATCAAAATATATTAAATGCTTTATTTTTAAAAAATTATTTCTTTTGGAGCAGAAATATTGGTTTTTTAAGAACTTTTTCTCAACAAGCGTCAATAAACCAGAGTTTAAATGCGAGCATAATGAAACCCTTCCCCATTCCTCTTCCCTCCTTACAAGAACAAAAAGAGATAGCGGAGATATTAAAGGTTGTGGATGAAAAGATAGGGGTTGAAAAGAAGAAAAAGGAGATATATGAAGAATTGTTTAAAAGTTTGCTGAACAAGATAATGAGTTGGAAGTTAGATGTGGAGAGGATTGAGGTTTGAAAATGGAAATTAATAATTATGCTTTTATAGATGGAAATAACTTGAACTGGGGAATTAAATCAATGGGGTGGAAACTTGATTATAAAAAGTTCAGAATTTATTTGAGGGATAAATATAAAGTTACAAAAGCATTTATCTTTATTGGATATAAACCAGGAAATGAAAGATTATATGAAAGTTTACAGGAAGATAATTATATCTGTATATTCAAACCCATAATGGAAATTAAAACAGGGAAGAAAATCAAAATAAAAGGAAATGTTGATGCCCTTATGGTTTTACATATTATGATTGAACTTCCTAATTATGATAAGGCGGTTATTGTCTCTGGAGATGGAGATTTTTATAGCATCATTGAATATCTTATTCAAAAAAATAAACTTTTAAAAATTGTTGTTCCTAACGAGAAATATTCTACACTCTTAAAAAAATTCAGTATGTTTATTCTGCCGATTAATTTAATTAAGGGAAAGGTTGAATTAAAATAAGAACGAGGGGCATTCCCGCGGGACGAAACCCTTTGGTAGTCCCCTCATCGTTATTCTGGTAGTATTATACTCTGAATTTGAAAATTTGTCAAGAGAACCTTACCCCGTTTACTCTCCCTCAAGGAGAGAGAAAAAAGGAGTGAAGGATGGAGAAACATGAAAAGAAGTTGATTGAAGATTATGTAAGCGAAAAACTGAAAGATACAGGATGGAACTTTGTTGAATCAAGGGACATGAAAAGGGAAAGTATAAAAGAACCGCTCCTGATTGAAAACCTTACAGAGGCACTTTTAAGAATTAACAAAGACAAGGGATTGAGAGAAAGAGAAATTAAAAAAACCATAGATGAGATTAAACTTCTTCCGAATGACCAGGAAGGTATAAAAAAGTTCCTCAATTATTTGAAGTATGGAATTGGGATAAAGTTTGAAAAGGAAAGAGTTGTTAAAATTATCAACCTTTTTGATTATGAGAACCCTGATAACAATGAATTTATCTTCTCAAGGCAGGTGCATTTTAGAGGAAATAACTTAATTATTCCTGATATTGTCCTCTATATAAATGGTATTCCTGTGTTAGAGATTGAATGTAAAAGTCCTGTTGATTTTAGAACTGACTGGTATGTTGGCTATGAACAGATAAAAAGTTATGAAAAGGTTGCCCCTGAATTTTATAAGTATATTCAAGTTTTTCTTTATCAAAAATTTTATTTGTTTTATAATCCATAATAATTATTTTATTATTATTTTCATAAACTAAATCAATAATACCTTCAATATATCTATCATTTTCTTTTAGAGTAAAAGGTAATTCTTTAAATAAAATGTTTGAATTGGATATTTCTTCATAATATTTAGAGTTTAA
>JAMWBP010000007.1 GCA_023819365.1 Candidatus Omnitrophota bacterium | reverse complement strand
ATGCCGGCATATCCAACCACCTGTGCGTAGTCCTTAGTTGTCTCTCCGCTTGTTGTGTATCTTACAAGTTCTGCCTCTTTTGCACCTAATTTTTTTGCCGCAATAATGGATGTTATCACAGGACCATATCCACACATAGAGATATTTTTTTCTGCCAGCCGGTCAATAAGAAGGAGTTCGTCAAGTGCCAGGATTGCCTCTATTGCGTAGTTATCCTTCTCTTCTGCTATTGACTGCTCTTCATAGTGTGTCATATCTGTACTTGCCACGATATGGGTTTTTTCTCTTATCCCTTTTTCAATGACTGTTTCTGCAAGAGATTCACCTATCTCATACCATACAGGGTCATCCACATAGCCGGACAGTACCACAGGCACAATCTTTACATCCTTTTTGAGAAACTGTATGAAAGGAAGTTCAACCTCCAGTGAGTGTTCTTTAATGTGGGCAACAGTGTCTTTTTGGAGATATCTGCTTTTTTTTACAAAGGCATCCACAAGGTCTGTATCTACCTTTACTTCTCCAAGTGGTGTGGACCAGATGGTATGCCCATCAACAGCATAGGGCTCTCCATAGCCGGTATGGTTTGGTCCTATAAGAATAACAGTATCCGGAATTATAGCCCTGCTGAATACAGCACCTGCTGTCTTTCCTGAATAGACATAACCGGCGTGTGGAGCAATTAATGCGGTTACTTTTTCAGGCTCAACTGTACTATCTATAAACCTTTCTAACATCCTCAATAACTCCCTTTTCTCTTCTGGATAGAAATATCCTGCTACCACAGGTCTTCTTATTTTCTCCATATCTTTTCCCCTCCGTTATTTGAGGTACTGCCAGAAACTCTGGCTACTATGAATTACAATGCTTTTATTTCCTTCTTAATGTAACGGGTTCCCTCTCCTTTGTCCCTCTTCCCTTCACCCCCCCCTCTCCTTTTTCCTCTCCCCAGAGGGGAGAGGGTCAGGGTGAGGGGCTTTTCCCCCTTAAGATAAGGGGGATAAAGGGGGTTATGAATCCCTTCCTACCTCCCCTAACCCCTCTTACCATAAGAGGGGAATTTATTTAACCTACTACATCTTCCCTGTATATCTCCTGTATCCTAATAATTTCATCCCTGCACTTTATAAAACTATTTGCCATTACAGGGTCAAAACTGCTTCCTGCCTCTCTTTTTAACAGAGAGAGAGCATCTTCCATATCCGAGGATGCCTTGTATATCCGTTGAGATGTCATAGCATCAAAGACATCTGCAATCCGTCCATATATTGGAATACTATTACCTTTGAGATGGAAAGGATATCCTGAACCATTATATCGCTCATGGTGGTAAAGAGCAATGCTTTCAGCTACTTTAAGAACCAGTGAGTTTGAACCCTCAAGCATCCTTGCTCCGATGACAGGATGTTGCTCTATGATGCTCCTCTCCTGGGGTGTGAGTTTTCCTGGTTTCAGAAGTATATGGTCGGGTATGGCTATTTTTCCTATGTCGTGAAGTGGCATAGCATTTCTTATCAGGTTCACCTCACTTGAAGAAAGCCCTATGCTTCTTGCTATAAGCGCGGCATATGAACTTACCCTGTGTATATGAACACCTGTTTCTCTATCTCTGTACTCAATGGCAACAGAAAGACGGAATATAGTTTCCTTCTGTGTCTCTTTGAGTGCAAGGTTAAGCCGTGAGTTCTGGATAGCAAGTAGTGCCTGAAGAGAAAGTGTCTGTATGAGAGGGATATCTTCCTGAGAGAATGATTGTGTCCTTGAAAAAAATGATGGCTGCTTATTAATAAAAATGCCGAGTATCTTAAATGTCGGAAGAGAGATAACAGGTAAAAACAGGAGGTTACGAATTTTCTCTGACGCCACCCGGCTTTTTATCAAAATATTTTTTTTCTCTCCGAGATATTCATCCACAAGTTTTTCTATATCTTCAGGTAATATATCTCCATACAGGGTGATAATCTGATGTTTTTTTGATGAGAGAAGATGGATAAAGGCGCCTGCCTCAATACCTAAAGAAGCAAGAAGTGTTCTCATTGTAAAAATAGGGGTCTGTTTTATCAACTCTTCCCCTTCAATTCCTGAAAAGAGTATCTCCCCTGATAGTCCTGTAATCTCAGAAGGGTTAAGTGTATCGGTTATTTCTTCTTCAACCTGGTGTATGACCTTCAGGGTCTCTTCTTTCTGAAACAATTTTTTAAGTGCGTTTACCAGGGAATATATAAGGGAACAGAGATACATAGAAAAAAACAGTATAAGGAATGGGATAGTATCAAGGAAAATTCCGTTTCGCATCAGAAAAAGGGAAAAAAATATAAGTACAGCACTTAAACCCAGAAGAAGGAAACTGCTGCCTATAACCCCTGATGATAAAAAGACAAACCCTGTAATAATACCTGTTGCTGTAATTCCCATAGAAATAAAGGATGGCTTAAATCTATGGATATAATTTCCTGATAGTGCATTATGTAAGACCGCTGCCTGAAAGATGACACCAAACTGTGTTCCAAGTGGTGTTGGTATAAGGTCTGCATTCTTTGCCCCGACGACGGTTTGTCCTATAAGTACAAGTTTTTTGTTGAAGTGGCCTGGAGGATATTTTTCTGTAAGAACATCTTCAAATGGTATAAAGTATTTTTCTATTACTTCGGGAGGCATAATCCTTACATATATACTGCCATCACTTCTGAAAATGGAAGACATAATATCATTAAGCAGAGGGTATATACTGCGGATTTCTCTTTCTTTTTTATATATACGCACCATCTCAAGGGATATTTGAGGATAGACCGTATCTTTTGTTTTTATAAAGGCAGGCACCCTTCTTATTACCTGGTCTGAATCAATTAGTGTATTTATATGCCCTAAAGATAATGCTGCATTGTTAAATTCATGTGCACTGCTTCTTATTTCATCAGCAAGATAAAATATGACCTCCCTATTACTAATCCTTACAGGAGAGAAAACAGGGAGGACAACCTTCTGACTTTTTTTGATTTCTTCTATAAATTCCCTGTCAGTTGTTTTGTCTGTTATCTGTGGGAAGAATATATCAAAACCAATAACAGAGGCACCTTCTCTTTCAAGAACCTTTAATATCTCTGTAAAGTGCTTTCTTGAAAATGGCTCTCCAACCACCTGTTCAAAGTTTTGTGTGATTCCTATAACAACAAAAGGGAGTGATGTTATATCGCTGTAAGAGTTCTTCAGCCGCCAGTCATAAAAAATAAGTTCTGCCTTTTCAAGGGTTTTTTTAGAGAATATAAAAAGGACTACAAGAGAAACAATAACTGCTACTAAAACCTTAATGGCTGCTTTCATCCAGTTTTTTCATAAAAAAGTGCTAATGCTTTTTCGGCTTTCTTGGCACACCCTTCTTTCTAACACTACTATCTGTTGGCGCGGTTATAACACTTACTGCTTTTATCTGGTTTGGCTTGACAACAGATGCAGATGTATCCTGACTTCTATCCTGGACCTTAACCAGCCCCTCCAGTACAATAATAGATGAAGTAATATAGTTATCCTTCAAGATATTTCTCACTATAAACTTTGTGCCTTCAACCCCTGCAATCACAGCAGGTGTGATAACCTCAAACCTTGAGTTCCCCTGATGGTTTACTATTAAACTCCCCCCCCTCTCCTTCCGGTGTGTATATGATGTGGTAGAGTTTCCCCTCATTGTCTGTGAAGGAGGCAAGCAGTCCTACCCTACCTGAAGTAATCTCCACAGTAGTCCCATCTACGAATTGGAGTGTTCCACCAGTGTATACCTCACCGAATGTAGCAGGCAGCCCGCTCCACAAGACATTACTGTTTCTTCCTATATCAACCGCATATGATAGGTATGCAGCTACGGTTTTGCTTCCCCTGTTATGCCGTGGACATACAAGGAATACCTTTTGCCCATCTTCTTCAGCAAAAAACCTCCCTATATAGAACCGCTCATAACTGTTGGTGTCAGAAGTTCTGTCGGTAGGGCACTTAAATGTTCTGTTGCTTGTTATATACTGTGGATAAAGGTCGGCAAGGTTTCTTGGTGTCTCTCTGTTGTCTGCCTGGAAGTTTTCAATCGCCTGTGCAAGATTCTTCATATTGTTGATGCAGCCCATAGTCCGTGAAAACTCCCTGGAATTAAAAGCAAGTCCTACAAAAAGCATAAGCAGGGTAACAGCAATGAAGCAGAAGATAAGGATCTCTATCAAACTGAATCCCACTTTACTTTTCTTCATTGTTCCCTCCTTTCTCTTCCTTCTGAGATAGAGAGATATACAAGTTTATTCTCAAGTTCTTTTAGTGCAAGGTTCAAACTCATATCCCTTACCTCTGTATTCTTCCATCTTTCAATAACTGCAAGAGCGCTTTTACCTATCTCATCATATCTTGCTGCAAGTTTTTCTATCTCTTCCAGCATTGGTTTGAACGCATCTCCTTTTCTGAGGGCAAATGTGGGTGTCTTACCTTCATAAAGGTCTTTAATGATGGTCTTTATACGATATGCAGGTCCTGCGATTCTGTGTGTAATAACAATCATCCCTAATGCAGTAAGAATTCCAAGAAGAATTACAAGAAGGAAGTTTGTGAGAGTAAATCTTCTTAAAGAAGATATGTATATCTTTTCAAAATTTTCTGGGCGTAGCAGTTTATATCCTACATCTGACCAGATGCTATAAAATGTTACGATGCTTACAACCGCACAGGCAATAGCGAGGGAAATCAATGCATACAATACAATCTTTAACTGTATCTCTCTGTCAACCCATAACCTTAGTCGCCCCTTTATCTTCACATTATAATGATACCTCACATAGATATTTTTGTCAATACCCCGCACATTCAATTCCCCCTCACCCACACTCTTCCCACAGCGGGGAGAGGGTGTGGGTGAGGGGGTAGAGGAAAGATACAGCCAATGAACAAAGTCATAAGTTTTCAAATATATAGAAACTGTTCACTACCTTTCTCAACTTCTTCATTACCTCGTCCAGATTAATAAAGGTTTGTCAAAAACAGGGTTTTGAGGTAAACTGAAAAGAGTGCCTATGGTAGAACAGATGAAAGGATATTTAAACAAAGTAGTTGTCTTGGATACTTCTACAAAATGGGTGTATATAGGGACGTTAAAAGAGGAGAATAATACATTTTTTGTATTAGAAGATGCAGATGCTCTTGATATTTCAGATACTGCGCTGAGTAAACATGAGTATGTAATAATGGTGAAAAAGGATGGGATTGCACCAAATAGAAAAAAGGTGCTTGTTCTCAAGGCAATAGTTACAGGGATAACACTCCTTGATGATATACTTACCAAATGAAAGAGAAATTTTTTGCTATCCTTTTAGGACTTGTTTCAGGGCTTATAGTGTATTCTTTTATAGGTTGGATGTTTACAAAGAATAGTTCAGTAGGTAAGAGATATATTATCCAGTTGATCTTATTTCTTATTGTTCTTGGTTTATTAATCACTCTCTTACTTATTACTACAAGGGGGTTGTTGGGAGTAGATGGAAGGATTCATTTATCTATGTGCTAAGGTTCTTGGCACTATTCTTTTTAAACTTTTTTTCTGCATTGAAGTAAAAGGAAAAGAGAATTTAAAAGATATAGACAGTTCATGTATTATTGCATCTAACCACCAGAGTTATTTAGACCCGCTTATACTTGGTATTGCATTTCCACGTAGGTTGAGATATTTTTCTAAAAGGGAGATGTTCTCTATTCCTTTTCTCTCTTTCCTGATAAGGCATTTAGGGGCAATCCCAATAGATAGAGATGAGATGTCTTCTATGACAATGAGGCAGGGTGTAAAAATAATAAGGGAAGGCAACTGGCTTGTAATCTTTCCTGAAGGGACAAGGAGCAGAACTATGGAACTCCTTGAACCAAAGGAAGGTATCGGGTTTTTACATTATAAGACAGGCGCTCCTATTATCCCTGTTTATATTTCCGGAGCAGGGAAGGCACTGCCTGTCGGTGCTAAATGGATAAGGATTACCAAAATAAAAGTTTTTATAGGAAATAAGATTGAGATAGGGGGGAATGACTATAAATATATAGCAAGAAAGGTTATGGATGCCATAAGGGAACTTAAAGAACAATGAAAAAAATACTTGTCCCAAAAAATATTGGCTTCTGTTTCGGAGTGAGAAGAACAGTAGAGATGGCAGAACGTCTCTTGAAGAAATATGGTGAGGTTTATAGTATAGGGGATATTGTCCACAACCCCCTGGTTGTGGAGAAACTAAAATCACAGGGATTAAAGGTTGTGAATTCTACTGATGCAATAAGAGGCAAAAGGTTTATTATCCGTTCGCACGGGATAGGGCCGGATGTCCTTGGGTGTATCCAGAAGAAAGGCGTTTATGTCTTTGATGCCACCTGTCCTTTAGTAAAAAGAATACAGTCGCTGATAAGAAAACTGGACAACCAGAAATTTTTTATTATAATAATAGGGGATGAAAAACATCCTGAGGTAATAGGCCTTAAGGGATACGGAAGACATACTCTTGTTTTTGGTGGCAGTGGTTTCTCTAAAAAAATAAAGAAATTAGAAAGGGTGGCAGTAATAGGACAGACCACTCTTTCTTTTGAGGAGTACATAAAAAAGGTGAGATATCTCATAGGATTGTCTATTGCAAGAGAGATGGTTGTATATAATACTATATGTAAGGTAACTGGCGAGAGGCAGAAAGAGGCAGTAGATATAAGCAAGAATGTGGACACAGTTTTTGTTCTGGGTGGTAGAAATAGTTCCAATACCGCAAAACTTTATAGAACAGTTAAAAGATACAACAGAAATGCTTTTTATATTGAGCGCCTGGAAGATATTAAAGATGTACCTCTCTCAAAAGTTAAATCTATAGGGTTGATATCAGGGACATCAACCTCTGAGGAGTTTATAGCAGAGATTAAAAGATATATAAAAAAAATAGGATACATGGAGGTGCAATATAATGACAGAAAAGCTTAATATAGGAAAATTACTTGAAGAAAAAATATCGGGTTTTAAACCAGGCTCACTGGTTAAAGGTAGAGTTGTAAGAGTTATGGAAGAGGAGGTAGTAATAGATATAGGATATAAATCAGAAGGGGTTGTGCCGAAAGAAGAATTCAAAGGAGGGAATATTTTAGAGGGGAACGAGGTAGATGTTATTGTCGAATCCCTTGACCCTGATGAACATGGTTTTATCCCATTATCAAAAGAAAAGGCAGATGTAATACTTAACTGGGAAAAGATAGAAAGATGTTATGAAACAGGTGAATGGATAGAAGGAAAAATTTTTAGAAGTGTTAAGGGTGGTTATAAAGTAGATATCGGTATTATTGCTTTTCTTCCTTCCTCCCAGGCAGACATAAACCCCTTAACAAATCCTTCATCTTTAGTTGGGATGTGCTCTAAATTTAAAATTATTAACCTTGACCATGCAAGAAAAAATGTTGTTGTTTCAAGGAAGAGGTATCTTGAAGAGGAGAGAGAAGAAAAGAAAAAGGGACTTTTAGATGGTATCCAAGAGGGACAACTGGTTACAGGGATAGTCAGGAATATCGTTGACTATGGCGCCTTTATAGAACTGGAGTATGGTGTTGTTGGTCTTCTCCATATAAATGATATGAGTTGGGGTAGAATCAGCCATCCTTCTCAGATTCTGAACACAGGGCAGGAGGTGGAGGTTGTGGTTCTCTCTGTTGACAGAGAAAGGCAGGTTCTTTCCTTCGGTCTTAAACAGAAGACACCAAACCCATGGGATAACATTGAAGAGAAGTATCCTGTGGGGACTGTGGTTGAAGGGAAGGTTGTTAACATTACTGATTATGGTGCATTTGTCAAAATAGAGGATGGGATAGAGGGTCTTCTCCATATATCAGAGCTTTCATGGACCGGCAGGATTAAGAAGCCATCAGATATTGTTGCAATGGGAGATACGATAAGAGTCCAGGTAATAGATATAAAGAAGGATGAACAGAAGATATCTTTCAGTTTAAAGAGTTTAGAACCAAACCCCTGGCCTGAGATAGTAAGAAGGTATCCTGTAGGAGGTATAGTAAAAGGTAAGGTTTATAACATCACTGACTTTGGTGCATTTATTGAACTTGAACCCGGGATAGACGGGCTTTTACATATTTCAAATATCACAGATGATGCTATCAAGCATCCATCAGAGGTTTTAAGGAAAGGGCAGAAGATAGATGTGATGGTGCTTGAGATAGACCCGGATAATAAAAGAATTTCTTTAGGGATGAAGCAGATAGGAGATATAAAGAGCAAAAAAGAACAGAATGAAGACAAGGAGAAAGGAGGAGAGAATGAGGGTACTGATAGTTAAGGACTATGATGAGATGTCAAAAAAAGCAGCAGATATAGTGGCAGAACTTGTAAAGAGGAAACCAAATTGTGTTCTTGGTCTTGCAACAGGCAGCACCCCTGAAGGATTATACAGTGAACTGGTAAGGAGACATAAAGAAGAGGGGCTTGATTTTTCAAAGGTTATTACCTTTAACCTTGATGAGTATTATGGACTGCCCGGTACCCATCCGCAGAGTTACCGTTATTTTATGAATGAAAAACTCTTTAACGGAATAAATATCAGAAAGGAAAACACTCTTGTCCCTGACGGTAAGGTCCCTATTAAAGATATAGAGAAGTTTTGTAAGGAGTATGAAGAAAAGATAAAGAAGGCAGGAGGTATAGACCTGCAGGTACTGGGTATCGGTGGAGATGGGCATATCGCTTTCAATGAACCCGGTTCTTCCCTTTCTTCAAGGACACGGCTTGTTGCCCTCAATGAGCAGACAATAAAGGACAACTCACGATTTTTCAGTAGTGTTGATGATGTTCCTAAATATGCCCTTTCAATGGGCGTTGGGACTATACTTGAAGCGAAAGAACTACTTTTCCTTGCAAACGGCGAGAAAAAGGCAGAAGTTGTCGCAAAGGCGATTGAAGGACCTATAACATCATCTATAACTGCCTCTGCCTTACAACTTCATCCAAAGGTTACAGTTATCCTTGATGAAGGCGCTGCAAAGATGTTGAGCAGGGTCTCTTTCTATAAATTTGCTGCAGAGGCAGAAGAAAAGATTGGAATGAAACTTTTTTAGGAGGACCCCTGTGGGACTGAAAGAAAAATTTTTTGAAAAGGCAAGACATACCTGTAAAAAAATTGTATTACCTGAAGGGAGAGATGAGAGAATTCAGAAAGCAGCGGAGGTGTTAAAAAAAGAATGTATTGCAGTCCCTGTGGTTGTAGGGAACAGAGATGAGATAACATCTCTTGCCTCTCAGAGAGGGATTGACTGCTCAAATCTTGAGATTGTTGACCCGTTGGACTATCCTGAACTACCGGAACTGGTAAATCTTTATTCTGAATCAAGGAAGGTTAAAAAGGGAGTTGCTGAACGACTCCTGAAAAAAGAACTTGTATTTGGCGGGATGCTTCTTGCTGCCGGTAAGGTTGATGGTATGGTAGCAGGTGCTGCCAGCACCACAGCAAGTGTAATACAGACATCTGCCCTTACTGTTGGTTATGCATCTGGTCTATCCACCCCTTCAAGTTTTTTCATTATGGAACTTCCTGATGGCAGGATCCTTTTTTATGCTGACTGTGCAGTAAATATTGACCCATCTGCACAACAGTTAGCAGAGATATCTATTTCAACATCCATCAGTTTTCAAAAGATAATGGGGCAACAACCAAAGACAGCACTTCTTTCATTTTCTACAAAGGGCTCTGCTTCCCATCCTTTTGTGGATAAGGTACGGCAGGCAGTTTCTCTTGCAAAGGGAATGGCAGATAAAGAGATTCTTTTAGATGGAGAGTTCCAGGCAGATACCGCACTTGTAGAGGCAGTGGCAAGTAAAAAGATAAAAGAACCATCTCCTGTCGCAGGACAGGCAAATGTCTTGATATTCCCTGACCTTGATGCAGGAAATATCGCATATAAACTTACTCAGTACCTTGCAGGGGCATCTGCCTTTGGTCCTATACTTCAGGGATTTGCGAAACCAGTGAGCGACCTTTCAAGAGGAGCAAAGGTAGAAGATATAGTGGTAATCACAGCAATAGTTTGCTGTCTTGTATAAATGTAGCGGTCGGATTTATCCGACGAATGTAGCGAAACTTTTGACAGTACCGGAAATTATGAAGAGGGTATAGATGAAGGTATTAATATATGAAGATGAAAAGTGGAGAGACCTTTTGCCATTGACATTTATCAAAGCATGTTTTGAAATCAGATGTGGATATAGTCCGCTTATAGATAAAATTTTGGCAGTTGTTCCTGAAGGAGAAAAAGGGCTATGGGTAAGGGACTATCTTAAGCCCCTTATATCAAAAAAACATAATCTTCCTGTGAATGACAATACCTTTTTTAGCGATGACATACTTCTTGTAAATGGAAGATGGTTGCCATCATTAGAAGATAAGGTATCTCTTTCAGAAGAGAAGATTGTAAAAAGTAAAGAAAATATAATCTATGGACTGGTGAAAAGAGAAAGTGTACAGAAGTTCTGGGATGGTGATATTACAAAATTTCTCAGTAATGTTAAAGAAAATATTAAGTCAGAGGAGAGGCAGTTAAGATGTATTAACTATCCCTGGGACATAATTATTTATAATCCTGATGTATTGAGAGAGGACTTTAAAAGATATGGGAAAAAGGGGATTAAGGGGGAGATACATTCTATGGCAGTTATAGTGGGAGACAAGGATAGAGTGTATATTGAAGAAGGAGCAAAAGTTCATCCATTTGTTGTCCTTGACACTAACCATGGACCTGTTTACATAGATAAAGATGCGGAGATATTCCCTTCTGTAAGGATAGAGGGACCATGCTATATAGGGAAGAAGACACAGATTATGCCAGGAGCGAATATCAGGGAAGGTAATAGTTTCGGGGATGTATGTAGAATTGGTGGAGAGGTTGAGGAGTCAATATTCTATTCCTATTCCAATAAATACCACGATGGATTTATAGGACACAGTTATATAGGAGAGTTTGTAAACTTAGGGGCACTCACAACCAACAGCGACTTAAAGAATGACTATAGTAGTGTCTCTGTCTATCTTAATGGAAAGCCACAGGACACAGGTAGTTTGAAGATAGGTTCTTTCATTGGAGACCATACAAAGACAAGCATTGGCACACTTTTTAATACAGGGACTGTTGCAGGGTTGATGTGTAATATCACAGCAGGAGGGATATTGCCAAAGTATTTTCCTTCATTCACCTGGTATGTTAACAACAAATTTATGAAAGGATATGGTCTTGATATGATGATTAACACAGCAAGAACAGTAATGGAAA
>JAMWBP010000006.1 GCA_023819365.1 Candidatus Omnitrophota bacterium | reverse complement strand
GAGGATAAAACCGGAGCCATCTGTACTGTATCCTTTTATTTTTCCCGCTCTATTTACGAGTGTATTAACAACGCCAAGTATCTCTGCTTCTCTATCAAGTTCATCAATATAAGGGATAACAGTTTTTTTATGAGGGATTGTAATATTAACACCGGCAAAATTCATTGCTCTTATCCCTTCAATTGCTTTCCCGATGTTTTCAGGAGCAACTTCAAAAGGGATGTAAACATAATCAAGTCCTAGATATTGAAACGCTGCATTCTGAAAAACAGGAGATAGAGAATGTTTTACAGGATATCCAAAAACACCTGTAATTTTAGTTGTTCCTGTTATCTTCATAAAAAAATATTAACATTAAAGATGTTTGTTGACAAACAAAAAATAATATTTTATATTATTAGGAAGTTCATAACTTCATACAATAGGGAGGATGTATGAGAAAGATAGCGGTGATCAATCAAAAGGGTGGTTCAGGAAAGACAACAACTGTAGTAAATGCAGGCGCTTTTATTGCAAAGCAGAATAGAAAAGTTTTATTAATAGACCTTGACCCACAATCACATACGACGATACATTTAGGTTTTGAGCCACCACAGATACAGAAATCCATCTATGATGTCCTCATTAAAAAGATATCTATAAAAGATGCAATAGTTGAAACATATGAGAAGAACCTTTTTCTTATCCCTGCAAGTATAGAACTGGCGAGTGCAGAAATAGAACTTGTTAATGAGATAGGGAGAGAGAGTGTATTAAGGGATGCACTTAAAAAATGTAAAACGGACTTTGATTATATTTTCATAGATTGTCCACCATCCCTTGGCCTTTTAACAGTCAATGCTCTGACTACTGCCAGAGAAATTTTTATACCCATTCAGGCGGAATTTTTTGCGCTTGAAGGATTGACAAAACTTATACAAACAATAAATATTGTAAAGGAAAGATTAAATCCGGATATTGAAATAACAGGGATAATAATTACAATGTTTGATAGTAGAAAAAATATATGCAGAGATGTAGCAGAAAAAGTTCAGGCACATTTCAAAGGAAATGTATTCAAGACAATGATAAGAGAAAATGTCCGTCTTGCAGAAGCGCCTGGTTTTGGAAAAAGTATAAAGGAATTTGCACCAGGCAGCCATGGATGGGAGGACTACAAGAAACTTGCGACAGAGATATTAAAACAGGAGAAGAAAAAATGAAAAAGACAGGACTTGGAAGGGACCCTTTAAAATGGATACAACCCACTACCAATGAGAAGAAGATTATAGAAAAAGAAATTGACCTTAAAATCTCACATGAAAAGAAGGGAAAAAAAGGAGTTCCCATCCCAAAGTTTAAAACATTTGAGGTGCGTCTTACCTCACTTCTGAGAGAGGACCAGCTTGTTTTTCTTGAAAAACTTACAAGAGAGATTCAGAAAAACAGGGCACCTGCATTCAGAAAGGAGAGGATAACAAAAAACACACTGATAAGAGTTTTTATAGATGCCTTTATGGGTACCCAAATTGATACATCAAATATACCTGATGAGGAGACACTTCTTGAAAGGGTAAGAGAAAGAGTAAAATAGGCATCGTAAATTTGAAACCACATCACCTTCTTATGCAGCTAAAACGATGGAAAAAAGAAAGGAGGTGATGGAGATGGCAAAACTGGCAAGATGGCATCCGTGGAGAGAAATGATGGATTTAAGAGATGAGTTTGACAGGATGCTTGATATCTTCAGGCCTGACTTCCATCTGTGGGAGGGATATACCAAAGTTCCAGCAGTTGATATATACGAAGATGAAGAGAATGTTTATGTTAAGGCAGAACTTCCTGGTTTAAAAAAGGAGGATATATCCCTTACCATAGAAGGCGATACTCTTGTATTGTCGGGCAGGAAGAGCCAAGCAAAGGAAGAGAAAAAGGAGAATTATTACAGAAAAGAGATAAGGGAAGGTGCCTTCTCCAGAAGTATTGAGATACCCTACCCTGTTGATAAAGAGAAGGTATCTGCCACATATAAAGATGGAATACTTGAGGTAGTCCTTCCCAAAACACCAGAGGTGAAGAGAAAAACTGTCAAGGTTGATGTTAAATAAGGATAAGGGGGAGAAACCCTCCCCCTTTGTTATTATGAAAAGATACCTCGTCGTTTTATTTATATTGCTTGCTGGATGTTTTACTTCTGGGAAGCCCTCTATTTCTTATATGTCAAGGGAAGAACCGGCGCTGGGAACATTTATATCCATTACAATAGAAAAATCACCCAACTGTGAAAAAATACTTGAAGGTGCTTTTTCCTTTATAAGAGAACTTGAAAAAAGATTCAGTGTTTATATCCCTGATAGTGAAATCAGCCGGCTTAATAGTGAAAAAAAGATAGATGCATCTAAAGACCTTGTATATTTAATTAGAAAAAGTATAGAAATAAGTAAAATAACCGGAGGGGCTTTTGATATAACAGTCCTTCCTCTTATTAACCTTTACAGAGAGGCAGAAAAAAAAGGGATGCCGCCATCTGATGAAGAGATAAGGAAGATATTGAAATATACAGGATATGAAAAGATAAAGATAAAAGATAATATAATACAGATACCTGAAAAAACAGAGATAGATACCGGTGGGATAGCAAAAGGGTATATCGTGGATAGCACCGCTGAATTTCTTAAAAAAAATGGAATAAAAAATGGGCTTGTCAATGCAGGGGGTGATATATACTGTTTTGGAAAAAATCCTCAAGGAGAAAAATGGAAAATCGGGATAAGAGGCCCCTTTAACAAAGAAAAGACAATAAGAACACTATATCTAAGTAATTGTGGGATTGCTACATCAGGGGACTATGAAAGATATCTTAAGATAAAAGGCAAAAAATATGGTCATATTATCAATCCTTTAACAGGTAAAACAGTTCAGAACTTCCCTGTGTCTGTTACAGTTATTGCCCCTGATACAACAACAGCAGATGCTTTTGCCACAGCGTTTTTTGTTCTGGGAGTTGAAAAGAGTATCAATCTGGTAAATAAAATTGAAGGTATAGCATTATTTATAATAGATGGTGATGGTAAATTCTATGAAAGCGAAAATTTCTCAAAGTTCACCCGCCCATAGGGCTTTATAGTCCTCCCTTTTCCTTATAACAAACTCTCTGTTTTTATTTACCATTATCTCACAGGGTCTTGGTCTGCTATTATAGTTGGATGCCATACTAAAACAGTAGGCACCTGCACTTCCTACAATTAGTATATCTCCTCTTTTGATATGAGCCGGGACTTCAATATCTTTCCCTAAATAATCGCCTGTTTCACATATAGGACCTACAATATCTGCCTTTATGTATTTTTCCCCCGTGCTCTTTTTAGCAGGAATTATAATATGATGACTGCCGTAGAAGGCAGGTCTTACAAGGTCATTCATACCAGCGTCTGTTATAACAAAATTTTTATCCTGCCTTCTTTTCACATATAAAACCCTGCATAACAAAATTGCTGTATTTCCTACAATATATCTACCAGGTTCAAGGATAAGGAGTTTTGCGCCTATCTCTTTTATTTTCTCTTTTATTGCCACTCCAAAATCTTCAATATCTTTTACTCTGTCATAAGAGGAATAAGGAATACCAAAGCCACCACCTAAATCTATTATTTCCGGAGAAAAATTATTTTCTTTACAAAATATCTTTACAGTATCAAGTGCCTTCGTATATGGGTGTATATCTTTTAACTGTGATCCTAAGTGGAGATGGAATCCCTTTATTTCAACATATTTATTGTTTCTATGTTTTTTTAAAATACTGCTGGCAGAGTGTATATCAAGACCAAACTTCGTCTCTTTTTTTGATGTCTTTACATAGTGATGGGTATCAACATCTATATCAAGATTAAGCCGCAGATTGCATATAACCTTTCGTCTATACTTCCTTGCATATCTTTCTATAATCTCAATTTCGTCTTCATTTTCAATATTAAAACAATAAATATTTTTCTTTACACCAAGTTCTATCTCTTCATCTTTTTTCCCTACACCTGCAAAGACAATTTTATCGGGAGGAAAATTTACAAGCAGTGCTCTCTGGAGTTCTCCTCCTGAGACCACATCCACTCCCAGTTCCTGTTCTTTAATTATCTTAAGGATAGAAATGTTTGAATTTGCTTTAACAGAATAACAGATAAGGGTATTTACTCCTTTAAATGCCTCTTTAAATTTTTTTATTCTGGAAAGCAGGGAATGATAACTATATAGGTAACAAGGTGTGCCATATTTTTTAGCAATATCTTCTACTCTCTTCTCTTCTGCATAGAAGTTTCCGTTTTTATATCTAAAAAACCCATTGAATATCACTTCAATATTTTCTTCCATCTATTTAACTCCTTTCTTACTATTTCTGGAGAGGTTCCTCCATATGACTTTTTCTGCCTTACTGACTCCTCAAAAGACAAAATATACTTTATATCTTCTGATATTTTCGGACAGAAGTCCTTCCACTCCTTGAGAGAAAGTTCAGAAAAACTTTTATTTTTTTCAAGACAGTAGCGAACAATAGCACCACATATTCTGTGGGACTCCCGAAATGGGACACCTTTTTTTACAAGATATTCTGCTATATCTGTTGCAAGGGTAAACTGTGATATTTTCTCTTTCATAACATCCTTCCTAAATCTTATATCTTCTGTTATCTTTACAAGTATATCTAAAGAGTATAGAGTATCTTCAAATATATTGAAGGCAAGCCGTTTATCTTCCTGCATATCCCTGTTATAAGAAAGAGGAAGCCCTTTCATAAGAGCCATAAGACCTGCGATCATTCCTGTTGCTGATGCAGATTTGCCTCTTATAAGTTCTAATACATCAGGATTTTTTTTCTGAGGCATTATACTTGAACCAGTGCAAAACTTTTCGGGTAGTTCAACAAATCCAAATTCGTAGGTGTTCCACAGGATAATATCTTCTGAAAAACGGGATAGATTTAGCATAAGTAGAACACAATCAAAAGCGCTTTCAATCAAAAAGTCCCTGCTGGCAACTGTATCTAAACTGTTTCTTGATATACCAGAAAAACCCAATACTTTTGCAAGATATTCCCTGTCAACAGGTAGAGAAGTACCACAGCAGGCGCATACTCCTGCTGGAAGAATATCCATGCGTTTATATGCCTCTTGTATACGGCTTTTATCTCTTTCAAGCATCTCCACATAAGAAAGAAGATAGTGAGAAAGGAGTACTGGCTGGCTCTGTTGAAGATGAGTATAAGCAGGCATTATGAAATGAAAATTTGCCTCTGCCTTTTCAATCATCTTTTTTTGCAGATTTGATATAAGAGATAAAATCTGTTTGAGTACATCTTTCAGATATAGACGTTCATCAAGGACTATCTGGTCATTTCTTGACCGAGCGGTATGTAATCGTTCCCCTGTCTTTCCTGTAATCTCTATAAGTCGTCTTTCTATTGCTGTGTGTATATCTTCATCAGATTGAGTAAATTTGAACTTCCCTTCCAGTATCTCCGTTTTTATCTTTTTAAGTCCTGCAATGACTTTATCACCGTCTTTTTTGCTGATAATCCTGCACTTTACAAGCATCTTTGTATGTCCGATACTCCCCTTAATATCATATAG
Organism: Candidatus Omnitrophota bacterium; assembly: GCA_023819365.1. Lineage (GTDB taxonomy): Bacteria > Ratteibacteria > UBA8468 > B48-G9 > JAFGKM01 > JAAYXZ01. The sequence continues at coordinate 5,734 of JAMWBP010000006.1, read as the reverse complement.
AGCAAGTTTTTTATCTATCGCAAGCGAAGAAGTAAAATTGATTACATCTTCTTCTGTTTTTTCTTTGAACCTTCCTTCCCACATATATTTCATTTTTCTCTCCTATATTTATCATAATCTGCTAATCTCCTATAGTTTACAGTATTAACCACAGATATGCAACAGAATTATGAGTATAGATAGTATGTTATAATAAACTATGAGAAAAGATATGGAGAGAGAAAGATTTTACAGGGAATTTTCAAAAAGTGCAGGTTTGAAAAAATTTTATGTAAGGGTAGAAGAAACAGACCTTCTTGTCCTTGCAGAGAAAGACCTTAAAATAGAGATTGAAAAAGAGGTAGTCAAGCAGAGGGATATTATAAAAAGTTATATAAAATATCACCCTGAGTTTTATATGTCTTTTTCTCCTGTACCCTGCGAAAGTAAAGAAGAGATTATAAAACTTATGTGTGAATCCGCAATGGCTACAGAGACAGGTCCTATGGCTTCTGTTGCAGGGGCAATTGCAGAGATAATTGGATTAAAAATGCTTTCAATAAGCAACCAGATACTCATTGAAAATGGAGGGGATATATTTGTGAGAATGGATAGAAAGTTTACTGTAGGAGTTTATGCAGGCAGTTCTACTTTATCTCTTAAAATTGGTCTTGTATTTCCCGGCCGGTCACAGCCATTTGGTATTGCGACATCAAGTGGGACAGTGGGACACTCTTTCAGTTATGGTAAGGCGGATGCAGTCACTGTGATTTCTTCTTCTGCTGCTTTTTCTGATGGTGCTGCTACTTATTTTGGAAATTTGATAAGAGGAGACCATATTGAACAAGAAAAGATAGAAACAGAAATTAAAAAGTTCCCATTTATTGAAGGGATGCTTATAATAAAGGGGAAAGAGATATTCTTATGGGGAGACATAGAATTAAAAAAACTTTCTTAAAACTGGCGAACCAGAGAACCACTTTCCACTTGACTTTCTTTCTTCTTGTATTGATTTTAGGGAAAATAACCCTTATCACATTTCTTATAGGGATTCCTTTCATCCTTGCCGGTATATTTATAAGAGGAATTGCTGCGGGTACTATAAAAAAAAATATCTCTCTTGCTATTAAAGGTCCATATCAGATATGTAGGCATCCCCTTTATCTCGGGAGTTTTTTACTATCTTTAGGGTTATCAGTTATTTCTCAGAATTTTTTTGTTTTTTTATTCTTCCTTATCTTTTTCCCGCTTACATATATACCTGCGATATTGGAAGAAGAAGACATCCTTACAGAAAAGTTCGGAGATGAATACATAAACTATAAAAAAACGACTCCCTGTTTCATCCCCTCTTTTAAAAAAATAGATAGGTATGAATTTTCCTGGAAACAACTAAAAAAGAACAGAGAGTATATTAACTGGATAATAATATGGTTGTTGATAACAGTCCTTTTAGTAAAATCCTATTATATACTTTAGTATCAACCCTGCCACACATATCAGAAGTGCTGCAAGGTTTGGCAAAATAGTAAGTTTAAACCATCTACCCCATCCTATCCTACCTTGATGCTCTTCTAAAAAAGTATAGCCGACAACATTTGCACTTGCTCCTACAGGTGTGAAATTGCCACCTATGTCCAGCCCTAAACTTGCAGCCCATATAAGAAGTGTAAAGGAATAAGAAAGTAAAGGAACAAGATTTTTTATAACATAACCTAAACTTATCGCTTCAGGGACATTATCTATAATACCACTAGTAAATGCCCCTCCCCAGAATATAACTCCTACCATCCCAAGTGGATGGTTAGCAAACTCTTTTATTGAAAATGCGAGTGTCCGCATAACCCATGTTTTTTCAAGTGCCCCTACGATAACAAAAAGTCCTGTCAGAAAAAGCAATGTTTCCATATCTATCTCTTTGATGATACCTTTAAGTTTTGGGTAATGTCCTTTTATAGCAAGAAGAGTAAAAGATGGTATCAAACTTGCCAGTGCTATATTTACCGGAAGCATTTCCCGTAAAAAATCTCTACCGATAAGTAACAAAACAGTTACTAGGAGTGATAATAACCCTCCTTTCATAAGAAACCTATCTTCTATCGCCTCTTCAGGGACAACCTTTTTTAATTCCTCTTTTTTTATCTTATTGTTAAGTTTTAGAAGTGTTTTTCTGTGTAGTAAGTAGAAAACACCTATAGCAGACCATGCAGCAATGATACTTAAAATCCAGTTATGTTTTAAAAAGTCAGTGAAGCCCAAGTTAAACATAGAAGCAAGTACCACATTGGGAGGATCTCCCATTACCGTTCCTGCTCCTCCTATATTTGCTAAGCATACTTCTGCCACGATATATATAACCGGGTCAAATCTAAGTATCTTGCTTAAGGCATATGTAAGAGGAGCGAGAAAGGTGATAACAGTAATTGAGCCCATAATGCTTGAGAGAATACATGCTAAAAACGGAAAGAAGATAAAGACCTTGATGGGGTTAAAGTTAAGTTTCCTGGCAAGTAAAAGGGAGAAATAGTTGAAAAAACCCGACTTTTCAATAATCTTTACGGTTATAAATATCCCGAAGAGAAAACCAATGGTTTCCCAGTCTACATATAGAGCAACCTCTTTTGGGGTATATATTTTCAAAAGTACAAGGAGAAAAGACCCTGCAAGTGCAATATATACCCTCGGTGAGTGTTCCACTGCTATTAAAAAATAGCAGATTATAAAAACTCCGATACTTATAAGTGCTTTTGGATCCATTTGATACTAAGCGAGGAATGCTTTGCAGACCTCATTCCTTGAAACATAACCCACAGGTATATTTTCATTATTAACTACTATAAGACGATGAACATTTTTCTTTTTCATAAGTATAGCTGCTTTTAGCATTGACTCATCTTCTTTTACTGTAAAGACATTTGTCTGCATCACATCTTTAGCAAGAACAAGAGGTGATATATATTCAATCTTTTCCATTGTATCTGTAAGGAAATCAGCAAGAAAGGATACTTTCTCCAGCACAGATACATCTTCTCTTGAAAAAAGAAGGTCGTCTAAAAGTTCCTCTAAACTTACCAGTCCAATAATCTTTCCAGCACTATTTACCACAGGCAGGATATTATGATGAGAATTAGCAAATATCTCAATGATTTCTTTTATTGATGTCTGCTCTTTTATAACAGGCAGATTCCCCACCATAAAATCTTTGATTTTTCTCATAATTTTTCCCTTTTTTGCATTTTACAACTTTTTAGTGTAAAATACAACTACCAGTAAAAAATAAGTTTTTAAAAGAGCAAGTTGACTTTATCTTTTTAGAATGTAAAATATAAAGACCTTAAAGAAAGGAGAAAATGGAAGTTAATATAAAGGAACTTTTAGAAAATGGTGTATATTTCGGACACCCCGCAAGGCAGTTTGACCCTCGTATAAAGCCATTTTTATATGGCAAGAGACAGGGCATCTATATCATAGATATTGAAAAGACCGCAGAGAAGATAAAGGAAGCGGGTGAATTTTTGAAAAAGGCTGCTGAAAACAATAAAGTAATACTTTTTGTCGGGACTAAAAAGCAGGCAGAAGAGCCAGTGAAACAGGCAGCCGAGAGATGCGGTATGCCATATGTTAACTATAGATGGGTGGGAGGGATACTTACCAATTTCTCTGAGATAAGAAAGAGGATTGCTCGTCTGGAAGAGATAGAAGAGATGGAAAGGACAGGTAAGTTATCTCTCTATACTAAAAAAGAAGTAGCACTCTTGATGAAAGAAAAAGAGAATCTATTGAAAAAGTTTGCAGGGATGAGAACCCTTACAAAACATCCAGATATTATTGTTATAGTTGATGTAAAAAAAGAAATAAATGCTATACGTGAGGCGCACAAGGTAGGGGTTAAAATTATAGGTATAGTGGATACTAACAGTAATCCTGACCTTGTTGATTATCCTATTCCTGCAAATGATGATGGGCTTAAATCAATCGGTTTAATCCTTTCGAAACTTGCTGAATGTATAATAGAAGGGAAGACATCTGTCCCCTATCCAGATGTGAAGGCAGAGCAAAAGGAAGAAGATAGGGTGGGACCAGAAACAGAGAATAAACAATCTGAAAAAGAAACCGTAGGGAGAAGACAGAAGAAACTGAAAGAAAACAAAGAGGAAGAAGGGGAGAAAAAGAATGAAGGTTGATATAGAAATTGTTAAAAAGATAAGAGAAAAGACCTCTGCCAGTGTTATTGAGTGTAAAAAGGCACTTGAAGAAGCAGAAGGAGATGCAGAAAAAGCGCTTGAGATTCTCAAAAAGAGAGGGTTGTTGATATCTCAGAAAAAGGCACACAGAGAAACAAAGGAAGGACTGATTGGGGCATATATACATACAAACGGGAAGGTCGGTGTTTTGATAGAGGTGAACACTGAAAGTGATTTTGTAGCAAGAAATGAGGAGTTCAAAGAACTGGTGAAGAACCTGACACTTCAGATAGCAGCATCTGACCCTAAATGGGTTGATAAAGAATCTGTCCCACAAGATATTCTGGAGCAGGAAAAACAGATGTACAGAGAACAGTTTAAAGATAAACCACCAGCAGTTATAGAAAAAATTGTAGAGGGAAAGATGGAGGAGTTTTATAAGGCAAATGTACTTCTTGAACAACCTTTCATAAAAGATGAAAATATCACAGTGAAGGAATATATTAATTCCAAGATAGCAAAACTCGGAGAAAATATCCGTGTAAGAAGATTTGTAAAATATGAACTTGGGGAGTAAAATATAGTATAATAAAGAACAATTAAAAGGAAGGAGGAATAATGGAATTTGAAATGGGATATATGACGGCGCTGGTGATAATAGGACTCAGCTTCCTGGGGTTCTTTCTCACTATGATGATTTCAGAGATTAACAAGAAAAAGGGAATTGTATTTTTCATTATGTCCCTGATTCTTTTCGGGCTCGGGGTCTATTACTACTATGTGGTAGGAGAGTGGCAGAAGGCAGAAGGAGGACCGAGTTATAATAAACTCAATGAGTATTTGTATATTTATAGATATACACCTTCCACTCCTTCTTACAATCCTGATGCAGTGCCGTTTCCAGAATAATCCAGAATAATCAGAAGTATAAAAAGATAAGCAGGGGAAGGGAGATTTAGAAAAGTTTCCCTTCTCTTTTTTTATAGAGTTTTGAGATTTTAAATACAACCTTATTTCTCTCCGGAATAAAAACTATCTCTCCTGTTTTAGGATTTCTTCCTTTTCTTCCTTTTATCCTTTTTACCTCAAATACACCAAAACCCCTGAGTTCAACCCTTTTACCTTCTTCCAGTGCCTTATAAAGGACCAGCAAGAATTTATCTGTTATTTCTCTTATAATTGACTTGTTAAGTCCTGTTTTATGTGCCACCTCTTCCACAATATCTTTCTTTATCATTTTCCTTTCTCCCTGGAACCCTTTTCAACTCCCTCTTCTTTTTTTTCTGCTTCCCCTCGCCCCTTTGGGGAGAGGATAAAGGTGAGGGGGTTTATAATGCCGGAGGAGGGAGTTGAACCCTCACGAGGTTGCCCTCACCGGATTTTGAGTCCGGCGCGTCTGCCATTCCACCACTCCGGCTGTTTTATATACCAGTAGATTATAACCCCCTCCCCTTTTTAATGTCAAAATCCCGCACGGATAGGGTACATAGGTAACACTTTTCCATTCAATTTTTTACTCCTATTTTCCTCCAATTTCTTGTTCAAAAATTCTATAGGTGTCTCATATCCTA
>JAMWBP010000005.1 GCA_023819365.1 Candidatus Omnitrophota bacterium | reverse complement strand
ACCCGATTATTCACTCACACCATACCATCAATATCTCTTAGAAAAAGGTAAAGAGATATTAAAAAAACTACTCTCCCTTGCCTTCCTTGAAAATAAACTGATATGTCTTGCCATAGAGATTGAAAGAACAAGAAGACGGGTTAATGCACTTGAATATGTCCTGATACCAAATATTGAAGAGACGATGAAATTTATAACATTCAAACTCAATGAAGTAGAAAGGTCATCCCTTGTAATGCTCAAACACATCCAGTTAACCAATGAGTAGCGGTGCGATTTATCGCACAAATAAGGGAAAAAGGGACAGTCCCCTTTTCCTATATAGAGTGATGGAATGTGCTGAAATTGAAGGAAGTAAAAAGAGGCAATTGGAGAGGATTTATAAAAGTTTAAATCCAGGAGAATTAAGTAGTGAGATTGTACAATTGCAGGAAGAGTTATTATAGAAAAATTAATGAGGCAACGATACCCGTTTAATATAGAAAAATTAATAAAGCAACAGGACTTCGCAGATTACTTTCAGCCGCGAATCACAGAATTTTTGAGAATACCTATACCTTCTATTTCAATCTCAACAGTATCGCCTTCTCTTAGAAATACAGGCGGATTTTTTGCAAACCCGACACCAGAAGGTGTCCCTGTCATAATAAGGGTTCCAGGTAGAAGTGTCATCTGTTTTGAAAGATAGGAGACAATATCTGAAACACTGAATATCATATCTGCTGTAGTTGAATTTTGCATTATAACACCATTGACCCGTAACTGAATCTTTAAATTATCTGGCTTAATATCTGTTTCTATCCAGGGACCTACGGGTGCAAATGTATCAAATGACTTTGCCCTTGCCCACTGTCTATCTAATCTCATCTGGCAGTCCCTTGCTGAAACATCATTGCCACAGGTATATCCCAGTATATAATCAGAAGCATCTTCAGGAGTAATATCTTTTGCCTTTTTACCTATAACTACAACAAGTTCTGCCTCATAGTCAACAAAGTCAGGTGCTTCCTTTGGAAGAACAATAGGAGAGAGGTGGCCTGTTATTGCTGTGGTTGCCTTCAAGAATATAACAGGGGCAGATGGTAAATCCATCCTGCTTTCCCTTGCATGCTCCCTGTAGTTTAGTCCCAACGCAATAATATTAGGTGGTTCAACAGGTGGTAAAAACTTCCTAACCGCAGAGAAAGAAATTTTAATCCCTGTGTCCTTGCAAGGAGAAAATAATGGAGATGTTTTTATTATCCGGATAGTTTCGCCTTCAACTACACCGTAGTTCCCACTTTCTTCAAGCCCATCCACAACAACACGCACATACCTCATTACTTCTTATCCTGGTCATCCACCTCTTTATATTCAGCATCAACAACATTGCCTCTATCTTCTTTCTTCTCTGTCTCCTGCTCAGTCGTATGCTGTTGTCCGGTGGATTGCTGTTGCTGTGCCTGCTGATATATAACCTGGGCAAGACCATGAACTGCCTGTTGGAGTTCATCCATTGCCCTCTGGATATCTTCTTTGTTTTTCTTCTCTGCCTTTATAAGTTTATCCAGCACCTCTATCTTTTCCTGTATATTTTTTCTATCCGCCTCAGACACCTTATCTCCATGCTCTTTCAGGGTTTTGTTTACATTGTATATTAATGAATCCGCCTGATTAACAACCTCTATGAGTTCCCTCTGCTTTTTGTCTTCCTCTGCGTATCTCTCTGCCTCTTTAACCATCCTATCAATCTCTTCCTGTGATAGTTTTTTTGAAGCAGTTATCTTAATGGACTGTTCCTTCCCTGTCCCTTTATCTTTCGCTGTCACATGAAGGATCCCATTTGCATCAATATCAAAGGTAACCTCTATCTGTGGAACTCCTCTCGGAGCGGGTGGAATACCTTCAAGGTGGAACCTTCCTAAACTAAGGTTATCTTTTGCCATAGGTCTCTCACCCTGTAAAACATTTATCTCAACAGATGGCTGGTTGTCCGCTGCTGTTGTAAATATCTGGCTCCTTTTTACAGGTATGGTTGTATTCCTCTCTATAATCTTTGTAAATACACCTCCCAGTGTCTCCACACCAAGGGAAAGTGGAGTCACATCCAGAAGAAGGATATCTTTATCTTTCATCTCCCCACTTAAGATGGCACCCTGAATTGCAGCACCTATAGAGACACACTCCATAGGGTCAACCCCTCTCTCCGGCTTTATTCCGATGAAGTCCTCTATAAACTTCTGAACAATCGGCATCCTTGTAGGTCCACCAACAAGGATAACCTTATTAATCTCGGATGGCTTTAACTTCGCATCTTCTATTGCCTGTTGGACAGGCCCTTTACATCTTTCTATAATTGGCTCTACCAGTTCTTCAAGTTTTGCCCTTCTTATCTTCATCTGAAGGTGTCTTGGTCCTGTCTGGTCTGCTGTGATAAAAGGTAGATTTATCTCTGTTTCTAATGTAGAAGAAAGTTCTATCTTTGCCTTCTCTGCTGCTTCCTTAATTCTCTGCATCGCCATCTTATCCTTGCTTACATCTATACCTGATTCCTTTTTGAACTCTTCCACAATATACCTTATTAATACCTCATCCATATCAGTTCCGCCTAATTGTGTATCTCCATGTGTGGAAAGAACCTTGAAAACCCCTGCCATCATATCCATAATTGTGACATCAAGTGTCCCCGCACCAAAATCAAAAACAAGAATCTTTAGTTCTGCCTGAAGTTTATCAAGTCCGTAGGCGAAAGATGCTGCTGTTGGCTCATTGATAAGACGGACAACTTCAAGTCCTGCAATAGTGCCTGCATCTTTTGTTGCCTGCCTCTGGTTATCATTAAAATATGCAGGGACGGTTATTACTGCCTTCTTTATAGGATGACCCAAAAATGTCTCTGCATCTCTTTTTATCTTCTGGAGAATATATGCAGAAATCTGTTCAGGGGTATATGTCTTCCCGTAGATATTATACTTATAGTCAGTCCCCATCTTCCTTTTAGCAGCAAAAACAGTCCCTTCAGGATTGACTGCCGCCTGCCTTCTTGCCGGTTCTCCAACCAGTACCTGTCCATCTTTTGTAAATGCAACATATGAAGGAAATGCTTTACCACCTACAATAGTAGTCCCTTCCGCACTCGGAATAATAACCGGCTTTCCTGCTTCCATAACAGCAGCAGAAGAATTGCTTGTGCCCAGGTCTATACCAATAATTTTTTCTGCCATTTTACATCCCTCCGTCTCTCTTTTTATTAAATTTAGATGAAAAAATTATTAATAGGTTTCAATATTCCTTCCCTTTAGCTATTATTTCCCCCTCTGTTCCCCTCACCTTATCTCCTCTCCCCATTGGGGAGAGGGACTAGGGTGAGGGGTTTAAATCAGTGGGCGGTGCAGGACTTGGCGCCCTCGCCTCCCACTACGGCTCGGGTCGGCCACCCGCTGGAATTGCTCCTACTCGTCGCAATTCCTGACTTCGCTCCCTTCAAGTCCTTCCCAAAGAGGTGTATCGTGGGCGGTGCAGGACTTGAACCTGCGACTTCTACCTTGTAAGGGTAGCGCTCTTGCCACTGAGCTAACCGCCCGGTTAATTATTATTGCAATAAAGGTATAATTGTGATATATTATACACCAACTTTGTTTTTTTACAAGAAATGAATTTTCTCTTGACATAAAAAATAAATTGTCTATAATTGTAAAACAATATACAAAATGCAAAAAAGGAGGAGAAATGGCAGAAGATATTCTTGGTGGAATTAAGGAAAGTGTAATATCAGGGAATGCAGCAAAAACAAAAGAACTGGTGGAGAAGGCAGTAAAAGAAAATATTGATGTTTCAAAAATCCTGAATGAGGGTCTCATCGCAGGGATGAATGTGGTAGGCGTAAAATTCAAAAACAATGAATTTTATGTCCCGGAGGTCTTAATTGCTGCAAGGGCAATGCATGCAGGTATGGGTATAATAGAGCCACTTATTGCTAAGGCAGGAATCCAGCCACTTGCAAAACTTGCCATTGGAACGGTAAAGGGAGACCTTCACGACATAGGAAAAAATTTAGTAATTATGATGTGGAAGGGTGCTGGCTTTGAAGTTGAAGACCTTGGTATAGATGTGCCACCTGAAAAATTTGTTGAAGCAGCCAAAAATGGGGCAAAGGTCTTAGGTCTATCCGCTCTTTTAACAACAACTATGGTGGCGATGAAAGATGTTATTGAAGCACTTAAAAAGGAAGGATTGAAGAACCAGGTAAAGGTCATCATAGGCGGAGCACCAATAACACAGAGTTATGCGGATGAAATAGGTGCAGACGGCTACGCTCCTGATGCAGCAAGTGCTGTGGATAAAGTAAAAGAGTTATTGAACATCTCATAAGTGATAACCTTTCTGTTTGTTATAATAGGGGCTTATCTGATAGGAAGTATCCCTGCTGGCTACCTCTTATGTCGCTTTATTAAAAAGATAGACATAAGAAAATATGGAAGTGGGAATATTGGGGCCACCAATGTATACCGGGTTGCAGGAGGTAAATTAGCCAGTGCAGTACTTGTATTTGATATACTGAAAGGGTTACTTCCTGTTCTTGTAGCAAAAATCTTTTCTCTCCCTATTGTTTATATAATATCCACAGGAATTGCTTCCATTGCAGGCCATAACTTTTCTATATTTTTAAAAGGCAGGGGTGGTAAAGGTGTCTCCACTGGTTTCGGTGTAGTTATAGGCATTTTTCCCTTTCCCGCGCTACTTTCATTGATTGTATGGCTTGCTGTTGTTATACCAACCAGGTATGTATCATTAGGTGCTATCACTGCTTCTCTATTCCTGCCCTTTCTTGTATATCTATTTCATAAAGATATTTTTCTCACTATCACAGGAATTATAATATCTGTCATTATTATTTATGCTCACAGGAGTAATATAAAACGGCTATTAACAAAAAAAGAAAACAAGATAAATCTACCATGGGAGAAAAGATAGGAGTCATTGGAGCAGGTGGATGGGGAATAACCCTAAGTCGCCTTCTTGCAAAAAAAGGATACAGGATAATACTGTGGGAACCTATTAAAAAAAATCTTTATGTACTTAAAGAGAAAAGAGAGAGCCCTGATTATTTCCCTGGATTTAAAATTCCGGAAGAAGTTGATATAACTGGTTCTATAAAAGAAGTTGCCTTAAAGTCCGATGTTATTATAATAGTAGTACGTTCTACTTTTTTTAGAGACACAGTAAAACAACTAAAAGAATTTTACAGAGGGCAGCCACTACTTATAGGGACAAAAGGGCTTGAAACATCCACAGGAAATAGTATGTCAGAGATTATAATATCTGAACTTGGAAATAATATCCCTTTTGGAGTGTTATCCGGTCCCACAATTGCAAAAGAGATAGCAAAAGGGATGCCTTCAGCAGCCGTTGTCGCGACAATCAAAAAAAATACCGGACTTCTATTTCAGGAAATACTAAACTGTGAGACATTAAGGATATATACCAGTACTGATGTAAGAGGTGTGGAGATTGGTGGTGCATTCAAAAATGTTATTGCCATAGGTGCAGGGGTTATTGATGGACTTGGACTGGGGATAAATACAAAATCAGCATATCTTACAAGGGGGCTGAATGAGATGATTAATATAGGGTGCCGGCTTGGAGGTAAAGAAAAGACATTTAGAGGGCTTTCAGGAATAGGGGACTTAATAACAACATCTTTCAGTAAGTTCAGCAGAAACAGGTCATTCGGAGAGGCAATAATAAAGACAGGAAAAGAAAGGTATCTTAAAGAGAACAAGATGGTAATAGAAGGCCTCTTTGCAACAGAAGCATTTTATAGATTGAGCAGAAAGTTAGATATTGAATTGCCAATAACCGAATCAATATATAGAATTATCTATGAAAATGCACAGCCAGAGATGGAAATCAAAAAACTGATGACAAGAAGGCCAAAAGAAGAATAATGGAAAAAGAAAAATTTTATTACATCGGTGAGGTAAGTAAGATTGTTGAACTGCCCACCCATATAATCAGGTTCTGGGAAAAAGAACTCTCTTTTATAAAGCCATTAAGGGACCAGAAAGGACACAGGATATATACAGAAAAAGATATTGAGAAAATTAACAAAATAAAGTTTTTGGTCTATAATGAGGGGTATAAGATAAAAGGGGTAAAGAAAAAACTGAGAGAGAAAGATATTAAAGAAAAAAAAGAAGATATAAGAAGATTCCTTGAAGATATTTTAAAGGATATAAAGGAGATTAAAAAATGTTTAAAGTAGCACTGCTTGCATCTGGTAAAGGAAGTAATGTAAAAGCAATTATAGAAAGTGTAAAGGCAGGAGAGATTCCTGTAGATATAGGTGTAATACTGAGCGATAATACATCATCTGGTGCACTTGAAATAGCAAAAAAAGAAGGGATAAAACACTACTGCATACAGGAAAAGCGATATAAAACAATCCTTTCAACTAAGACAGAGAAGGAATATGTGAGGATATTAAAGGAATGCAAGATTGACCTTGTATGCCTTGCTGGTTTTATGAGGGTCATTAAAGAGGAATTTTTGAAAAATTTTTATCAAAAGATTATAAACATACATCCATCTCTATTACCAGCATTTCCTGGGCTGGAAGCATGGAAGCAGGCATTAAACTATGGAGTGAAGTTTACCGGTTGCACCACCCATTTTGTGGAGGCAGACATTGATTCAGGTCCTATCATACTTCAGGCAGTCGTTCCGGTATTGAAAGATGATACACCTGAGACACTCCATAAAAGGATACAGGAAAAAGAGCATATTATATATCCATTGACAGTAAAACTTATAGCAGAGGGAAAGGTTAGTATTTCAGGGAGGAAGGTGTATATTAACATTTAAACGGAGATTATTAAATGGAAAGAGTTCTCCTGAGAAAAGCGAAGATGGGTGATATAAACCAGATAAGGCGGCTTATAAATAGTTTTGCGAATGAAGGGAAGATGCTTCCTGTATCCCTTAATATGCTTTATGAACGACTGAGAAACTTCTGGGTGGTAGAAGAGAATGGCAAGGTTATAGGATGTGCTGCGTTAAAAATTGTCTGGAAAGACCTTGGAGAGATAAGGTCTGTCGCTATATCCAGAAAGCATCAGGGAAAGGGCTATGGAAAAATGCTTGTGAAAAAATTACTTGAAGAAGCAGAGGAGATGGAATTGAAAAAAGTTTTTACACTTACATATATCCCTGAATTTTTTGAAAAGTTAGGGTTTGAGAGAATAATAAAGTCAAAACTGCCACACAAGGTATGGAGCGATTGTATCAACTGTCCAAAGTTTCCACGGTGTGATGAAGCAGCATTACTGAAGGTCCTGAAGAAATGAAAAAAACATATTTTCTTTCTTTCTCTGTTTTAATTTTATTACTTTCACAGTTTTTTGCAGAAGCAAAAATTTTTATGGGAGAAAAGATTTCTGTGGAAGAACCACCAGAAGAAGAGGTTTTTTTCATAGGAGATGAGATTAAGGTAATTTCTATTCTTAAAAGTGAATTTATAGGGCTTGGCAGAAATATCAGTATTTTTACTGATATAAAAGGTGATTTTATTGCTATTGGCTATAATGTGAATTTTTCCGGTAATGCTGAAAAGGATATCTATATAATAGGAGCCAATATAACAGTAGAAGGAATGTCTAAGGGAAGTATCACTGTTTTAGGGAAAAATGTTAAAATAAAAGGAAATATCAAGGGGAATCTCCGTGTAAGTGCAGAAAATGTAACGATAGAAGGAGAAGTAGAAGATAAGACAATACTGTGGGGTAAAGATATTACACTTTCAGGAATTTTTAACGACCTTTCTATATATGGGACTTACTTCCATTTTACTCCTGGAACGATTATAAAAGGTAACCTGACATACAGCACGCCTGAAAATGTTGACATTTCCAATCTCACTGTTTATGGGAAAACAAACTGGAAAAAGCCGATAAATGAACAGATGAAGGAGAAATTACCATTAAAAGCACTGCGACGTTTCTATGGTTTTTTCTCCCTGCTTATACCTGTATTACTAACACTCTTCTTTTTCCCTAATCTGTTCAGACAGACCGTTGATATATCAGGGAGAAAGTTTATTCCTTCATTTTTCGGCGGGCTTTTTACTATAATAACCACTCTTCTTTTCATTCTGATATCGTTTATTACTATTATTGGTGTGCCATTGGGACTTATCATCACTGTATTTTTCAGTTCTTTAATCTATATATCAAGGGTCTTTCCTGCAATATTTGTGGGAAGAAAAATCTTTTTTAAGATGCAGGACAAGACATCTACCTGGATACTTTCTACACTTATAGGAATACTTCTTTTTACAACTATATCATTACATCCCACGGCTAAAATTTTGATAAACATTATCTGTATTCCTGCTGGATTTGGAGCACTTTTTGCTGGAAGGATAAAACTTATAAAACGGCTGAGAGACGAGAAAATACTATAGAGGAGGAAAGGAAAATGAAAATTGTACTTGCATATTCAGGCGGTCTTGACACATCAGTAGCAATCAGGTGGTTAAAGGAGAAATATAACGCAGAGATAATATGCTACACATCAAATATAGGACAGACAGAAGATGTAAAAAAACTGAAAGAAAAAGCCATAAAGACAGGTGCAAAAAAACTATACTTTGATGACTTAAGACAAAAATTTGTTGATGAGTATATCATCCCAACCCTGAAAGCAAGTGCTCTATATCAGGATAAGTATCCACTTGCCACTGCCTTATCCAGACCGCTTATTGTGGAAGGAATGGTGAAGGTAGCAAAAAAGGAAAAAGCTGATGCCATAGCCCATGGCTGTACAGGTAAGGGAAACGACCAGGTAAGGTTTGAACTTACAACAAGGTATTTAGCACCAGAACTGAAAGTCATTGCACCTGTAAGGGAATGGGAATTTAAGTCAAGGGAAGAAGAGATAGGATATGCTAAAAAGCACAATATCCCTGTCCCTGTAACAAAGGCAAAACCATACAGTATTGACTGGAACTTATGGGGAATATCTATTGAATGCGGAAAACTTGAAGACCCCTGGAATGAGCCACCTGAAGATGCCTACCAGATTACTGTTTCCCCTGAAAGAGCACCCTCAAAACCAGAATATATCACCATTGGCTTTGAAAAAGGGGCTCCTGTATCACTTAACGGGAAAAAGATGGAAACAATAAAAATTATTGAAAAACTTACAGAGATAGGTGGGAAAAATGGAGTGGGAAGGATTGATATGGTAGAAGACCGGCTTGTAGGTATAAAGTCAAGAGAGATATATGAGGCACCTGCTGCGGTCATACTCCATACAGCACATAATGAACTGGAGAAACTTGTCTTTTCAAGGGACCTTTTTGAGTTTAAAAAGATTGTTTCTCAGAGATATTCACAACTTGTTTATTTTGGTCAGTGGTTCTCACATATAAAGGATTGTTTAGACGCATTTGTAGAAGAAAGTCAGAGATTCGTTACAGGTGAAGTGCGGTTGAAACTATATAAAGGAAACTGCATCATATCAGGAAGGAAATCGCCATATTCACTTTACAGCGAGACACTTGCAACATATACAGAGAAGGATGTTTTTGACCATAAAGCAGCAAAGGGATTCCTTGAGATATTCGGACTACCTTCCAAACTTGAAGGCCTTCGTGATAAGTAAACCCCCTTGGGGGGCACCTATTAAAAAATCTGTCAAGTATTCGCATTTTTTCTTCTTCTGTGCCAATATCAAGAATTGGTTCAGGATATCTCTCCCATTTTTTTAAATCAGAAGAAAAAGCAATTCCTTCTCTTTCATTATTTTTATCCATTGCACAATAAAACATAATCCATCTTCTTTTATACCATTTTATATATGGGTCCCCAAATACTAAATCCCAACTTTTTTCATTATCTCTTCTTATTACTGGATTTGTTAAGTTCCTTGTCCAATTTTTTGAATCTTTTGAAATAGCAAACCCTATTTCTTCTATCCAGTCATCTGACTTTTCAGGTTTTGCATTATAAAAAATATAAAATTGCTCTTTATATTTAAAAAGATATGTTCTATAGATTCCTCCTCTCTCCCATTTTTCTCCATCTTCTGGTTTAATTATAGGATTGAAATCTACTTTCTCCTTCTATTTTCCTTTTACTGCCTTCTCTCTTTTCTTCCCCTCATCCTTTATCCCCCTCTCCTTTCTCCTCTCCCCTTTGGGGAGAGGGTTATGGGTGAGGAGGTCTTTTTCCTCACCCTCCTCTTATAACCTGTAATTTTACAATAAAAGAATTTACATTCCCAAAAACTAATTGGAATTTACTGGTTTAGTGGTTAAAATAAAGGGAGGTGATAAAAATGGAAGTTGCAGAAAGACGATTAAATGTTATGGTGATTGAGGATGATGATATGACAAGGAAACTTCTTGTTATTGAACTGAAAAGGAGAGGCCATAATGTCCTTGAATACACAGATGCTGTTGCAGCAATGTTTGAACTTGATAGAGAGAAAAAGCCAATAGATGTAGCCATTGTGGACCTTATGAATATGGGATACGGCGGAAATATAGGAGATTATTTAAGAAAAAAGGGGGAATATAAAAATGTTCCTATCTTTTTCTATACTGCCCTTACAAAACAACAGTTCAATACAAAGATACTGGAGATTCCCAATACCCATTATCTACATAAACAACCCGGGAGTATTAAAATTCTTATTGAAAAGATTGAATCCCTGTTTTAATCTATACGCATCCTCTCTTACTTTTTGCTTAATCAGAGGTTATCTCCCCTGTAAGAATATGATATATCTGCCTGTATTTATTCACTGTCATATCAACAACACTATCAGGAAGACCTGGTGGAGGGGAGTTTCTATCCCAGTCAGTTGAAAGAAGATAATCCCTGATATATTGTTTATCTAGACTATCCTGAGATCTCCCTGGTTTGTATTTATCTTTCTCCCAGAAACGGGAAGAGTCAGGGGTAAACACCTCATCTATCAGTATAATCTCTCC
Organism: Candidatus Omnitrophota bacterium; assembly: GCA_023819365.1. Lineage (GTDB taxonomy): Bacteria > Ratteibacteria > UBA8468 > B48-G9 > JAFGKM01 > JAAYXZ01. The sequence continues at coordinate 2,654 of JAMWBP010000005.1, read as the reverse complement.
ATTATCAATACCAAATTCAAATTTTGTATCTGCAATAATAATACCTTTACTTTCAGCATATGTGGACGCTTTTTTATAGATTTCTATAGATTTTTCTTTAAGCACATAAGCAATCTCTTCACCAACCCTTTTAGCCATCTCTGAAAAGTTAATGTTTATATCATGCTGCCCCTTCTCTTCCTTTGTAGCAGGTGTAAAGATAGGTTCAGGAAGTTTCTCCGACTCTCTCAAGCCGGAGGGCAAGTTCACACCACAAACCTCTCCTTTTTCTTTATATTCCTTCCAGCCACTTCCTGCAAGATATCCCCTTACAACACATTCAATAGGTACCTTTTTTAACTTTTTCACAACAGCAGAGCGGTCTTTAAGAAACGGATACTGTTGAAATATCTCAGGAAATTTTTCAAATCTGTGTTCAACAATGTGGTTTTTTATTATATCTTTAAGATACTCAAACCAGAAGATAGACATCTTTGTAAGGATAATCCCTTTTTCAGGAATAGGTGTGGGTAGAACATAATCAAAGGCAGAAATCCTGTCTGTTGCTACCATCAACATCTTTTTATCATCAATCTCAAAGAGTTCTCTTACCTTACCTGAATAAATCTTCTTTACTCCAGGAATTTCAATATCATAAAATGCCTTTTCCATTATTCCTCCACCGAATAGGATGCTGACTGTTTATCATTTTCCCAGACAGTTACTCTTTTTACTCTCACAGGATATTCTTTCAATTTTTCCTTCATTTTCTTATATATATAAAGACATAAATTTTCAGAAGTAGGATTTCTCTTTCTGAAAAAGTGTATGGTATTTAAATCCCTGTGATCTAAAATACCTAAAATATCTTTCAGTTTTTCTTTCAGAATACTGAAGTCAATAAGCAATCCATCTTCATCAAGATTCTCTCCACTTACATAAACTTCTACCTTCCAGTTATGACCATGAACCCTTTCACATTTCCCTCTATAATTCCTTAAATGGTGTGCTGAAGAGAATGTATCTTCCACTTTTATCTCATAGATCCACTTGCTCATATTACATCCCTGAATTTAAGATAATCAAGTAATCCCTTTGCCAGTGCCTCTGCAATTGCCTGTCTGACTTCAGCATCTTTTAGATTCCATTCCACATTAGGATTGCATATAAAACCTATCTCACTTAAGACAGCAGGCATAGGAGTATATCTCAGAACATAAAATCCTCTACGTTTCGTTCCTCTGTCAGGTGTTAGCAACCTCTCGGCAAGCCGTTCCTGAACAAAATCCGCTAATATCCTGCTCTCATCAACTGCAGTTGTTTTATTCAGGTCATCAAGTATCATTGATAATGTAGAGCCATCCTCTTTCTTTTCGTCTATCTTTTCTGTATTTGAAATAGATGGAAGTAATATAACCTCTTCCTTTACAGGTGAGTAATATGTTTCAAAGCCATCCGCATCAGGTCTTCTTTCTCTGGAAGAGTTTGTATGGATACTGAAAAACACATCTGCTTTTATATCCTTAGCCATCTGTACTCTTTCCATCAGAGAGACATCCACATCATCTTCCCTTGTCATATAAATTTTTACTCCAGGATTTCTTCTCAATTCTTTATTAAGGTATTCCTTCATCCTTTTTGCAATATCTAAATTTACCGCCTTTTCTTTTAAACCATAATAGCCAACAGCACCATCATCTTTCCCGCCATGTCCGGGGTCTATAAGTATAGTAAAACTCCTGTTTTTATCTTTTGCAATAACTTTTTCTTCTTTGAGTGGTTCTTTTGAAACTCTCGGTGATGCCACAATCCCAGAAAGGATATTGTTAAAGTCGTCCACAGGGACAAGAACTTCACCTTCAACTTCTTTAACCGGGACACCTAAATACTCCACCTTTTTATCAAGAAAAACCTGAGTGCTATTGATTTTGAACTTTATCTCTACATCCTGATGTTTTATAAAAATCCTGTCTTCAACTCTACCCCAGGAATCTTCAGCACCAAGGATTTTAAGTAAACTTTTAAGGGATATATAGGAATTATTTTCTATAAGATAGGTGGGGATTTTCCTTTCTTTTATCTCTCCACGTATATTAAGTGCGTAACAGAAAAATGGCAGTAAGATTATAATCAGAGAGACCAACAGTAGTATTTTTTTTTTAACTTTCATCACTCTTCTTATCTGTTCACATCTTTTTAATCTATAAATCTATCAGTTAAGTCATTCATGAAAATATGATGTAAACATACACTGTATCGCGCTACTGCATCTCTAAAGATTTGTCGGGTATGTTTATCCGCCAATATTTGTGCCATAAATGGCACCGCTACAAATATAATACTAGTGGAGGCGGCGGGTACTGCCCCCGCGTCCAGAAAGGGCATTGATAAGGCATCTACCTGTGTAGCCCGGAGTTTTATCTTAGGAAAATAGACGGCTCCAGACACCGCATATTTTCCGCAACCTTTTTGGTAATCCCTTCCAGGGAAAAAGGTAAACCCTGAAAAGGACTCCCTGTTTGCCGACCTGTTCTATAAGGAGCAGGGACCTCCTTTATAGACAGGTGACTGCATAGTTATGCAGCCAGAGCGTTTGCCGTATTGGCAGTTATTTTTTGCCGTGTTTTAAAGAGCCCACGCGGTCCGCCATCGCGCGCCGTGTGCTTCGGCACAAG
>JAMWBP010000220.1 GCA_023819365.1 Candidatus Omnitrophota bacterium | reverse complement strand
GAAAAAGGCATCTCTATTTTTATAATAACGGGACTGACAGTGGCTATATCTTTTATACTGGGACTTGCTATATGGTTTATGGTAAAAACGAGAAAAAGAAAGGTTGCCATTGGGAGTGAAGCATTTATTGGAAAGAAGGGTAAGGTAGTAAAGGCACTTACTCCAGAAGGTCTAATTTTTATTGATGGAGAGTACTGGAAAGCAAGAAGTATATCAGGAGAAATTCAAGAAGGCAGAGAAGTGGTTGTCAGGCAATATGATGGGCTTACATTGATAGTGGAACCTGTTGGTCAATCCGGGAGGGAAGATGGAAGATAAAGGATACGGTTCTGATGCATGGAGAATATTCAGGATAATATCAGAATTTGTAGATGGTTTTGAGACACTTGAAAGAGTTAAAAATGCTGTGACAGTATGGGGGTCGGCAAGGATAAAAGAAGACGATATCCTTTATAAAAAGGCGGTTAAGACAGGAAAACTCCTTGCAGAAAAGGGATATGCTATTATTACAGGTGGTGGACCAGGTATTATGGAAGCAGCAAATTTAGGTGCTACACTTGGAAAGGGTGAATCAATAGGTATAAATATTGAACTACCACATGAACAGAAGCCAAATCCTTATATAAAGACATTGATATCCTGCAGATATTTTTTTACCAGAAAGGTAATGTTTGTAAAGTATGCCAAAGGTTTTATTATTTTCCCTGGTGGTTTTGGAACACTGGATGAGTTTTCAGAAACAATAACTCTTATCCAGACAGAGAGGATTCATAAATTCCCTGTAATCCTTATAGGAATGAATTATTGGGAAGGACTGATTAAATGGATGGAAGATATTCTTGTAAGCAACGGATACATAGACCATAAAGATATGCGTCTTTTTAAAATTGTTGAAGAGCCAGAAGAAGCAATAAGATGTATAGATGAATTTTATAAAAAAGGCGCTAACCAGAAAACAAAGAGATAAATTCTGCAAGGTATCTTTCTGCAATTTTTTTATTTTTCCCTTCAACATAAATTCTTATAATAGGTTCTGTCCCAGATGGTCTTATATGTATCCATCCGTCATCTCTTATTATCTTTATTCCATCTTCAAGATTTATCTTTTCTTTTCCTGTCAATTGTTTTTTAATCCTATCTAATATCCCTTGTGCTTTCTGCTTATTAGGGATGGTAAGTTTTTTCTTTACCATAAAGTACTTCGGCATCTCATTGATTATCTCAGAAATATTCATCTCTCTCCGGGCAAGGTATTCAAGAATTAAAGCCATTCCAACAAAACTATCTCTTCCATAGTGGACATCAGGAAATATGACACCTCCATTTCCCTCTCCTCCTATAACAGCAGCAGTTTCTTTCATCTTCTCTACAACATTTACCTCTCCTATTTTTGTTCTATGAACAGATACACCTAAATTCTTAGTAATTTCTTCTATAAGCGCTGTGGTAGAAAGGTTAACTACAATATCTCCTTTTTTGTGATATTCAAGTATATCTCTTGTAGCAAGGACAATAACCATTTCTTCTCCGGGGATATTACCATCTTCACAGACAATAGATAGTCGGTCACAGTCAGGGTCCTGTGCAAATCCAATATCTGCCTTTTCTTTTATGACTTCAGCAGAAAGAGAAATAAGATTTTCCGGTAGCGGCTCTGGATTATGAGCAAAGATGCCCAATGGCTCTTTATTTATTATTTTTACATTACATCCAAGTCCTCTTAAAAATTTTTCTGTTATTACTGCTCCTACTCCTTGGCATACATCAACCACAACTTTAAATTTTTTTGCCCTTATCCTTTCAATATCTACTGGTTTATATATCTCCCTGAAATAGTTGGCTGTATATTCTTTTGAGTAAAGAAAGCCGGGCTCTTTTGAGACAGTGAAGGACTTTTTATAATAGATATCAAGAAGTTTTTCCATTTCCGATGTGTTAAGAAAGGTGCCTTTTTCGGAGAAAAACTTTATTCCATTGTATTCCTGAGGGTTATGACTTGCTGTAATTACTACACCGGATGCTTCTCCTTTTTCTTCTTTTTCTATTATATATCCCATCTCCGGGGTAGGCGCAATTCCAATGTCAACTACATCTTTTCCTGTACAGAGGATACCTGTAATTACAGCATCTTTTAGTGACATACTACTTATTCTTGTATCGCAGCAGACAAAAACTTTTTTTGTTTTGATATAACTACCGAAAACAACTCCAAAATTAAAGACAAGTTCTGAAGTAATGAAGTCAGGGTATACTCCTCTTATTCCTGCTACACTTATCTGTAACTTACTCATATTTAATTAATTTTTTTATAGGTATAAAATATCTTTCCAGTCCGTCTTTTTCTATTTTTTCAAGTGTAACAGCATCCTCTATTTTAAAATCTCCTACTCTTGTTCTTTTCAACGCAGCTTGAGTTCCTCCACATCCAAGTTTATTTCCAATATCCCTGCATATTGACCTTATATAAGTGCGTTTTGAGCAAACAACCCGCATATCCACATATGGAAGTGA
>JAMWBP010000219.1 GCA_023819365.1 Candidatus Omnitrophota bacterium | reverse complement strand
CATTTACAAAGTCATGAAGTTCATAAGTTGGTATAATATTTCTGCCCTTTGCCGGACCTTCTGCAAAGTCCTTTGTCTTTGAACCAGTTCTGTTGAAAACAGCCACCCTATAACCTCTACTTTCCATATTTAAAGCAAGATTTTTCCCCATTACCTCCATACCAATCACACCAATATCTGCTTTTTTATTCATATTGTCCTCCCTGTTTGTTGTTTGGACTGCCGTGCGATAAATCGTATCGCTATATTATTTTTTTAAACACCTGCAAATGCGTTAAAACCCCCATCAACAGGTATTATGGTACCTGTGACAAACTTTGATGCATCTGATGCAAGATATATAACAATACCTGAAAGGTCAGATGGTTCTCCAAATCTTCCCATAGGAGTATGCATAATAATTGATTTCCCTCTTTCTGTCAATTCATCTTTATCGTTAAGCAAGAGATACCTATTCTGCTGTGTAAGAAAAAAACCTGGTGCTATCGCATTAACCCTTAATTTTTTATTATATTCCTGTGCAAGATGGACTGCAAGCCATTGAGTAAAATTACTTACTGCTGCTTTTGCTGCTGAATAACCAGGGATTCTCGTAAGTGGTCTGAAGGCGTTCATTGAAGAGATATTAATAATGGAACCACCTTCTGGATTTTTTATCATCTCTCTACCAAATATCTGAGACGGTAATATCGCACCACCAAAAAGATTTAAGGCAACTACTTTCTCAATTCCTTCAAGAGGCAGGTCAAAAAACGATAAGGTATCAGAAGTAGTTGCCTCTTTAACATTACCACCTGCTGCATTTACAAGAATATGCACCTCCCCATTCTTCAGTATCTTGTCTGCTGTCTCTTTTATAACATTTCTTTCCATAACATCCATAAAATAACCTTCTGCTTCAATACCTTCTTTTTTAAGTTTTTCTGCTACCTCATTATAGTTCTTTATATCACATATTGAGACATAAGCCCCTGCTTTGCCAAGTGCCATTGCTATTTCTGTACCCAGTATCCCTGCTCCACCTGTAACTACTGCCCTTTTACCTATGAGTGAAAACATCTTTATTAAATATTCCATTTTTACCCCCTATTAAAATTTTTTATTATTAAATCTATAGTCAGGATGCACAAATGAGATTATCTTTCTTGTATTTCCTGCCATAACCCATAGATAATACAGTTGATGTTTCGGGGCAACACAAACAGGATGGTACCCCCTCGGGATTGTTATTACTTCGTCGTTCTTTATAAGAAATATGAGGTCTTCAGGGTCGTTAAAGATGCGTATTGAGCCAAATCCTGTTTCAGGTCTTATCTTGAAAAAATAAAGTTCTTCAAGTGCTGTTTCATCGGGTGGATTATCAGCATCATGTTTATGTGGTGGATAACTTGCCCAGTTTCCAGGGTCTGTAATTGTTTCTCCAACGATAAGTTTTTCAGCAGAAAAGTCCTCAGGGACTATTTCTATAATGTTCCTCAAAAACATCTCCTCCCCTACCCTTCTGATACGAATACTCCTCTTTTCAATAAGTTGTGGTCTGAATCGTCCTGTAGCAATACAACCTGATATACATACCTCTCCTCTTTCAACAAACTCAATAGAATACTTTGAATAGGGAGGGAGATATACCGCAGAAGGTGGTTCTTGAAAAACATCTTCTCTTGATAGTTCTGTAAAAAATTTATCTTCCAGATAAAACTTTACAACTCCTTCCATTATTATAAAAACATTTTCTTCAGACCCTGTATTACCATCAAATTTTCTACCCGGAGAATCCTTTACTACAGCAAGACTTATATTCTTCAGGTCAGAATTTTCAGGACTTACTATTTTTTGATAACCTTGAAAGTTATTTATTTTATATCTCTTTGCCATATTTTACAAACTCCTTACTAAAATAATATAATTCCATATAATCTTTATAAAATTTTGACTATTTTGCTAGGATTATACCCGGTGGTTTTAATTATACAATTTAGTAAGGTTTCTGTCAAAAATACGTTTATCCAATTATTTTAAAATCGTAATCCCGTAATATCTTACTTTCCCTGCAGGTAATATTATGTTTTCTAACAATTTCATATAAATGTCTGTCCCTGTAAATAAAATTATAAAGGGGTTCAGAAACCTCTATGTGTATCTTTTTCCCGGGATTTTTCACCAGATAACTCACCACTTCATTTTTAAATTTCAAGGCAGAATAATAAACATTCTTAACATATCCTTTACCATTACATTTACTACATACATCCATCAGAACATCAGACAATCTAAAATCGGTTTTTTCTCTGCTCATTTCCACAACACCTAATTTTGATATAGATAGTATGCTGGTCTTTGCCTTATCAATTTCAAGGTTTTCACTCAATGTCTTAAAAACCTTACTTTTTTCTTTTGGGTCCTTCATATCTACAAAATCTACAACTATAAGCCCTGCAAGGTTTCTTACTCTTATCTGTCTTGGAATCTCTTCTGCCGCTTCCATATTTGTAATGAATATCGTATCCCTGAAACTTTTCTTCTCA
>JAMWBP010000218.1 GCA_023819365.1 Candidatus Omnitrophota bacterium | reverse complement strand
GGCTCTACAGATAAAAATTTCTTTTTGGATAAAATTCACTAATGTTATGGAAGAGATGGAAGATATTATGGAAATAATAACAAGCATAAGAAATTTAAAAATGAGATTTGGAATTCCTGTCTCCAGACAGATTAACTGCTATTTTGACCGAGTTCCTGAAGGGTTATCTGCTAGAATAATATCAAAACTGGCTGGAGTGAGTAAAATTTCAGGGTTCCCTGAAGAAAAAAAAGAAGACCTGTTGATAAAAAATCTCAGAGAGGGTAGAATTGGAATGTCTTTTGAAGGTATAATAGATATTAAGAAAGAACTTGATAAACTTTACAGAGAACAAAAAAAACTGAAGGGTTATCTTGAAAAAATAAAAAGAAAATTAAATAGTCCTGAATTTATATCAAAAGCACCAGAAGAAATTCAGGAAAAAGAAAGAGAAAAGAAAAAACAATTAGAAGAGACCTTGCAAAATCTTGAAAAAGATATAAATTTTATAGAAGGAAGATGAAAAAGGAGAGCAAAATGGATGTGTTTGTAGATATCAGTGGAAGGCAGATCCGGGTTAAAGAAGGTATGGTTTTTTCAACATTTAGATTAAAAGATAAAAAAGTTGGAGAGCAAATAGAACTTACACCTATCTGTTATATAGATGAAAATGAAATTGTTACTGATGGTAAAAAACTTAAGAATATTAAAGTTATATGTGAGATAGTAGAGGAAAAAAAAGGAAAAAAAATTTATTCATTTAAGAAAAAACCTAAAACCGGATATAAAAGAGGTTATGGGCACAGAGATAAATTGATGGTATTGAAGGTGTCAAAAATAGAGAAAAAGTGAAGTATCTAAAAGAAATCTGTTCTAATACATTTGCAGGTAGGAAAGCATTTCTTGTTGCGTTTAAGGAAAGAAGAGAATATGAAACAGAGGAGGTAGTTAAAGAACTGGAGTTTCTCTCATCAACCCTCCGGCTAAAAGTTATAAAAGAGTTCCTCTACAGTTATAACACTATACATCCCGCCACATATATCGGAAAGGGACGGCTTGAAGAAATAAAAGGATACACAGAAAGAGAAAAGGTAGATTTTCTAATTTTTGGTACTGAACTTACACCTGTTCAGCAAAGGAATATAGAAGATATTTTAAAGATAAGAGTAATTGATAGAACCGAACTTATACTTCATATCTTTGGAGAACACGCAAAATCAAGAGAAGGTAAAATACAGGTTGAACTTGCACAACTCTCCTACATACTTCCAAGATTAACGGGCTATGGCATATCTCTTTCAAGGATAGGTGGAGGCCTTGGTACAAGAGGACCGGGAGAAATGAAACTTGAGGTATATAGAAGGAGAATTAGAGAAAGGATGTATCATCTTAGAAAAGAGATAGAAGAGATAGAAAGACATAGAGAAATCATTCGTAAATCAAGGACAAGAAAGAACCTTCCAGTGGTGGCTGTCATCGGTTATACTAATGTGGGAAAGACCAGTTTAATAAATAAAATGACTTCATCAGAACTTTATGTTGCCAACAAACTATTTTCAACACTTGACCCCGCAACAAGAGGGATCTACTTAGGAGAGAACAGGATATGCCTTATGACAGACACAGTAGGACTCCTTTATAATATACCTCACCATATGATAGAAGCATTTAAATCCACTTTGGAAGAAGTAAACTTTGCAAACCTTATTCTTTGTGTATATGATAGTTCTTCGCATAATATAGAGAGGCAGCACAATACCGTTATAGATGTTTTAAAATTATTATCCTGTGAAGACAAACCAAGAATTGATATATATAACAAAATAGACCTTTTAACTCCAGAAGATCTCCGCATCCTAAAAAGCAATTATTCCGATGCTATTTTCGTCTCTGCACATACTGGTGAAGGTCTTAGTATTTTAAAAGATAGAATGAAAGAGGTTTTATATGGAAATAAGGTTACAACCCAATGATGAAAAAAAGATTTCAGATATAGTGGGAGTGTTAGAAAAAGGTAATTATTTTTTATTGACAACACACCGTAATATAGATGGAGATTCTATAGGAAGTGAACTTGCATTGTACAGTGCATTGAAAAGAGCAGGAAAAACAGTTATTATTGTAAATCAGGATAATATACCTGTAATATACAGGTTTTTACCCTATACAAAAAGAGTACATATATACACTTCTGAAATTCAAATAAAACCCGATGTTGCGATAGTAATTGATTGTGGTTCTCCTGATAGAACTGGTAATGTTTTTAAACTTGTAAGAAAGGCAAATATTGTGGTGAATATAGACCATCACTTTTCTAATCAGGGATTTGCACAATTCAATTGGATTAATCACAATTTTGCTGCAACAGGAGAAATGGTTTACCTCTTAATCTATCACTTCAATAAAAATATCTCAAAGAAAGAGGCAGAGTGTATTTACACAGCCATCCTTACGGATACAGGGAGTTTTATATACAATATTAGCCCTTTTACTATGAGTGTAGTTCAAGATTTGATAAGCAAAGGTATAAGCCCTGAAAAAATTGCAAAAAAGGT
>JAMWBP010000217.1 GCA_023819365.1 Candidatus Omnitrophota bacterium | reverse complement strand
ACAGGGAAGACCACCTCTGTAGAACAGGCAGTAAGAAAGACAGCAGAAGGTCAAGAAATACCGGACGATTGGTGTTATGTGTATAATTTTTCAAATCCTGATAACCCGGTGGCTTTAAGATTACCTGCTGGTATGGCAGTTTCTTTTAAAAGGGATATGGAAGAACTTGTAAAAGAACTTCAAGTAGAACTTCCCAAAGAACTTGAGAGTCAGTTATACGAAGAGCATAAAAATCAGATAATAAAAGAATTTCAGGATAAAAAGAACGAACTTCTTGAAGAATTTGAAAATTCTGCAAAAGCAGCAAACTTTCAGATTAAAAAAACACCTACTGGTATAGTAATGGTTCCCTATATTGAAGGAAAACCGATTGAAGAAGATGATGTTGATAAGTTAACGGATAGAGCGAAGGAGGAAATAAAGAAAAAACAGGAAATATTATACGAACACTTTAATCAAATTTCACGTGAAATAAGAAGATTAGAGAAAGAAACACAAAAGAAACTATCTGATCTTGAAACCCAAACAGCAAAAGCTACTATAACTCCAAGGATAGAAGAGATAAGAGAGAAATATAAAAAATTTCCTGAGATTTTAAAATATCTTGATGATGTAGAAAAAGATATGGTAGAAAATGCTGATAGTTTCAAGGAGAGAAAAGAAATAGAGATATTGCCTGGAATAAAACTTCCTGAAAGACCATCCGCCCTGTATAAGTATGAGGTAAATGTTTTAATAGATAATTCAGAACTTAAAGGTGCACCTGTAATTAAAGAAACAAATCCAACATCTTACAATCTCAGTGGAAGGATAGAATATCGTCCACAGTATGGAGCAATGGTAACGGACTTTACTATGATAAAACCTGGTTCTCTTCATAAAGCCAATGGAGGTTATTTAATACTTCAGGTATTAGATGTCCTTAAAAATTATTTTTCATGGGAGACACTGAAAAGGGCCATAAAGAATAAGGAGATTGTAATAGAAGATATTAATGAACAATATCGGCTTATCAATACACCTACACTAAGACCCCAACCCATACCTCTTGATATAAAAGTTCTTCTTATAGGACATCCTTTACTCTACTATCTCCTATTTACCTATGATGATGACTTTAAAAAACTCTTTAAGGTGAAGGCGGACTTCAGCACCATTATGGACAGAAATAAAGAAGGTATTGCAAACTATGTGGCTTTTATAAGTAAAATCTGTAAGGAAGAGAAACTACTACCTTTTGATAGAGAATCTACCGCAGAGGTAATTGAATATGGAGCACGACTTGCCGAAGACCAGAACAAATTAATAACAAGATTCAGCGAGATAGCCGATATTATAAGAGAGGCAAACTTCTGGGCTATGTCAGAGAATTCTAATGTTGTAAAAGCATCACATGTAAAAAGGGCTCTGGAAGAAAAGATTTTCAGGTCAAACCTTATAGAAAAGCGCATAGAGGAACTTATTAAAGAAGGGACTATTATGATAGATACTGAAGGTGCAGTGGCAGGGCAGATAAATGGGCTTTCTGTGTTAACTCTTGGGGATTATTCGTTTGGGAAACCATCAAAGATAACAGCAAGAGTATATACAGGAAGGGGCGGAATGATAAATATAGACAGGGAAGTAAAACTTTCAGGAACAATACATAATAAGGGATTTTTAATTCTTACTGGCTATATTGGAGAAAAGTATGGTACCGATAAACCTCTTGTGTTCAGTGCTACCCTATGTTTTGAACAGCTCTATGAGGAGATTGAAGGAGACAGTGCTTCTTCAGCCGAACTCTATGCACTGATTTCTGCATTATCAGGACTTCCCATAAGACAGGGAATAGCAGTAACAGGGTCAGTAAACCAGAAAGGTGAGATTCAGCCCATAGGCAGTGTTAATGAAAAAATAGAAGGATTTTACCATACCTGTAAGGTAAAAGGGTTGACAGGGCAGCAGGGTGTTATCATTCCAAGCACAAACATCAAACATCTTATGTTGAAGGATGAAGTTATAGATGCAGTTAAAGAAGGGAAATTTCATATATGGGCTGTAAATACTATAGATGAAGGGATAGAAATTCTTACCGGAATCCCTGCAGGGGAAAAAGATAAAAATGGAAATTATCCAGAAGGTACTGTTAACTATTTAGTTTCTAAACGGCTGGAAGAACTCACTAAAAATTATTTAAAATACCAGAAGGTTCAAACATTTAACAGAAAAAATACAAGAAGAAATAATTAAAAAATGATTTTATTACAACTTTACAACATTCAAATTTTCAAATTTGGCAAAGTTGATTAAGATTTGTTTTTATTCATATCTCAGTGCCTGGATGGGGTCAAGATAGGCAGCTTTTCGTGCAGGATATATTCCAAATGTAATTCCCACAGCAACAGAGATTGTAAAAGCAAGCAGTATCGCCCAGGGAGTTAAAATTGTAGTCATCTCGGCAAGTTTTGTAACAACCTTCGGTATACCTATTCCTAAAAGTATCCCTATAAAACCACAGATGCCCCAGGGGTTGTTGTCCGAGAGGTTGGTGACCCCGGCCAGC
>JAMWBP010000216.1 GCA_023819365.1 Candidatus Omnitrophota bacterium | reverse complement strand
AACTGCGGGATTGGTAAAAGGACTTTCAGATAGAGATGAGTCAGTAAGAATATATTCTCTATGGGCACTTGAGAAATTCAGAGAACCCATCTCTTATCCATATATTACAGAATGCCTTGCAGATAATTCTGAAAGAGTAAGAGAATATGCGGGGAGGTTGATATTACAGATAAAAGACCCCCTTTTCTATCCTCCACTTGAAAATTTTATAGAAGATATGGATAAACCCCTTGATGCCAGAATTTCTGCCATTTCTCTCCTTGGTAAAATTGGCAACGAAACAGTAAAAGAGTTTATATTAAAATTGATAGATAACCCTGAACCTGATATTAGACGCTCAGCAATAATGGCATTTTACAATATTGATAGATTTGATACACAGTATCTAAAGATATTACCTTATCTGGAAAACTATGATAGTTCTTCAAATGTAAGAAAGGAAGCAACAAATCTAACAGGCAATATTATAAAACAGATGCAGATAAAACTGACAAGTCCTGATGAAAAGGAACGCCAGTTTATTCTCGACAGAGTAGAATACCTGGTAGGAGCATCTAGCTTGCGAGGACTACTTCTTAATATGTCTTATTCAAAATATCCCGAAGTAAGGGAAAAGATGTTGTTTATTGTAAAAGAAAACCCTGAAAAAATCTTCGGAGCGAATGTGAGGAAAATGTTATTAGATGAAAAGGATATTTCTATAAAAAAACTTGCAGCAATTACTGTCGGTGAAATAAAAGATAGGGAATCAATACCCCTTTTAAAAGCAGGACTTAAAAGTGTTGATGTTGAATTTCAACTTATATGTGCGAACGCACTTGCAAAGATGGGAATATCAGATGGTTTCCCTATAGCAGTAAGATATATGGACAGTAAAGAGCCAAACTATCAAAGGATATCTGCTGAAACCCTTGCCCTTTTAAAAGATAGGAAGTCATCTTCTGTTCTGTTAAGGCACCTTGCTGATTCGGAACTTGATGTTAAAATAGTAATTGCATGGGCACTTGCGAGAATGGGAGAGGGAAAAGGGATGGACTTGCTTGTAAGATTATCGGAAGAAGGAATTGAACCTATTAGGACATCTGCCAACAAATATCTTCTTGACCCAGAAATACCTTTATCTATGAGAAATAATATACCGTCCATAAGGGAAAAAATATATATTGAAAAATTAGGAATTAGAGAAGTAACCCCAAAAAGGTTAACTGCCATCTTTGCATCATCACCTGTAGAGATAGATGGGTTTAATAAAGAAAGTTTCTGGTCGTCTGCTGAAAAAGCAGATATGTTTATCGAACAGGGAAAAGAAAAAATCAAAACATCTGTTGCTACAACGGTAAGAGTTGCTTATGATGTAAATAATCTTTATCTGTTTTTCATCTGTGAAGCCCCTGATACTTCAAAGATTGATTTTAATTCCAGAGATATAATCACAGTTTCTATAAATCCTCTAAACTCATCAAATGAATGGTATCAGTTTGTGGTCCATCCACTGGAACATATAAAATATTCTTATATATGGAAACTGTATAAAGATGATGAACCTGAAAGATTATGGGCATCAACTTGGGAAGTGAAATCTAATATTGAAAGCAAAAGATGGCTTGTAGAAATGGCTATTCCACTTAAAGATTTAAAAGTAGAAAAAATATCATCTGGAGATATCTGGAGTATAAATTTCCAGCGAGAATCCCAGAATATCCCGTATACCTCCTGGAGCGGTAGGATAGACAATCCTGCCCAGTTTGGAATTCTTTATTTTAAGGAGCAACGAGAATGATTAAAAAACTTACATTATCGGTTGCTTTTATCTCTATTCTTACAGGTTATTGCTATTCCAGTGAGTGGTTTGAAAAAAACAGGGATTTATCTGTTGTATTTCATAAAAGCATATGGTTATATATTGAAAATGCAAATAAGGCAGATAACTCTGGTAAATGGAAAGAGGCAGATATGTGGCTTTCAAAGGCAGAAAAAAAGATAGAAGAAACAAAACCTTTTATCACAGGAAGTTGGCCTACCGGCTGGCCCTATGATGTTAAAGCACTAACCTTTCTTAAATATGCCACACCAGATGCCTATCTATACAGGATTATAGGAGATTATGCCTATTCACATAAAAAAGTAAAAGAGGCACTTGATTATTATAACAGATATATTATCCACTCCATTATACCTGATACATCTTATATGGCTAAAGTAGCAGAGATATACGAAAAAGAGGGAATGTTGAAAAATGCCAAAATAATGTATGAGAATATTTTTAGAGTTATAGATAGTAGAAATTTTCATGGTGTCTCATTCAGTACAGAATATATTGCCAGAAAAATAAAAAATCTGAATATAAAGATGAAAAAGGCAGTTTTATTATCTCTTGATGTCTATTTCACTAATATCCCTGATTTTATAAAAAGTGATTTTCAGAAAATTTTTATTGATGAGATAAATAAAATGGAAAATTTTTTGATTGTCTCTAAGAGGGAATTTGAAAAAGTACTATCAGAAGAAAAATTAACAGAAAGTGATTTGCAGTATCCTGATGAGTTATCTACTGTAGGAAAAATTTTAAA
>JAMWBP010000215.1 GCA_023819365.1 Candidatus Omnitrophota bacterium | reverse complement strand
TTGAAAGTGCGTGGTAATGGAGGTATCAAATGAAGATAAAACTTTTTGATATGACTTTAAAGGAAGTAAGAGAAAGAAGCCCTTTTGAAGTTGCCATTCTACCCTGGGGTTCCTGTGAACCACATAATCTACACCTTCCATATGGATGTGATACACTTACAGCAGAAAAAATCAGTGTTATAAGTGCGGAAAAAGCAGAAAAAAAAGGTGCGAAGGTAATTGTACTTCCTGCAATTCCTATCGGAGTTAATACTAATACTTTAAATTTTCCTATGACATTAAACCTTAATCCTACTACTCAACTTACCATATTAAAGGATATTATATATTGCCTTGAAAAATACAAAATTTACAAACTGATTATACTTAATGGACACGGAGGTAATGATTTTCAATGGATGGCAAGGGAATTATATGGAACAACCAGTGTATATATATTTATATTAAATTGGTGGGAAGTAGGGCAGGAGTTTGCTGATGCTGTATGTGATGATAAAACAGGAGAACATGGTAATGAAGCAGAGACATCCTGGTTTATGTATCTATATCCTGATATGGTTCACATTGAATGGGCAGATGAGGGGCAAGTAAAAGAGCCGGTACTGAAGTCATTAAAAGAAAAAAAATTATGGATAACAAGGCCGTGGCACCTTCTTACTACTAATTCTGGATATGGAAACCCAAAAAGATCAACAGTAGAAAAAGGGAAAAAGATTGTTGAAGAGACAACTGACAGAATTGCTGAGATAATAAAGGAATTATCTGAAACAAAGTTAACTCCTACATTTCCCTATTAATATGAAACTCATCCATTTCTCAAAGATTAAAAAGATAGATAAAGAGGTTGTGCTTGGTATAGGGAAATTTGATGGTGTCCATCTTGGACACCAGAAAATTCTCTTTACTATAGTAAAAGAGGCAAAGAAAGAGGGTAGGGTGCCTGCAGTTATTACATTTAAGAACTTTCCTGTAGATTTCTTCCTGTGTGATTGGAAAGAGAAACTCTATTTACTCAACCAGTCAGGGATAAAATTATGTATCTGGTGCGATCTTGATGAAATATCTCATCTTTCTCCTGAAAAGTTTTTAGAGATACTGGTAAAAGCAGGAGTAAAAACAATAGTTGTCGGTTATAACTTCCATTTCGGTAAAGGAAAAAAAGGAGATATAAAATTTCTCCGTAAGCAATCAAAAAAAAGAAATTTTTCTCTCATAGTTGTGCCTTCCTATAAAAAAAATGGTGTGATAATAAGTGCATCAAAGATAAGAAAGATGATAAAAAGCGGTGATATTGAAAAGGCAAATAAACTACTGGGCAGATACTTTTCTGTATCTGGTAAAGTTGTAAAAGGTAAAGGGATAGGTAAAAAAATAGGTTTTCCTACAGCAAATCTTGCTCTTGAAAATAATATATGTATTGGAGAAGGTGTCTATGCTGGATGGGTAGAGCATAAAAGAAAAATCTACAGATCAGCAATAGTTACAGGAACATCCCCTACATTTAAAGATGATAAAAATAAGTTTGAGGTATTTATTATTGATTACGATGGAAAAAATACCTTATACAACCAGCAGATAAAGATTTTTTTGTATAAAAAACTTAGAAGTCAGATTAAGTTTCAGAATTTAGAAGGACTAAAAAGAAAGATAGAAGAAGATATAAGAGAGATAAAACTCCTCTTGAGAAAAATCCCTACTCCAGAATTATAAAACATCTGATATTACCTAAATAAGTGGCTCCCTTGAGTAATCAAATGTTTCAGGTTTACCATCAAGTTCAAGTGCTATCACAGTCCCATATCTATCAGGAGGTTTTACTGGTAGTCCTTTAATAATAAGTTTCCCATCTTCTTTGACTATCTTTAGTTTTCTAGTAGAACCAAGGACTCTTGCTGATAGTACTTTATTTTTTATTCCTGTTATAACGGCTGTATCACCCGGCCATCTAAATATATGCAAATATGCACTGTTCCCTTTTACAGTTGCCATACCTAACATACCTGCTCCCCAGAAACCAAAACCCTTAGGTGTCCTTTCAGTCCCATAGATTGCCTCTCCATTCTTTTTGAGCCACTTCCCTATCTCTTTTAGGCGTTTAACTTCTTCACTTCTCACACTTCCATCAGGTTTCGGTCCTATATTTAGAAGATAATTACCACCATTACTTGCACAAATTACAAGGTTCTGTATTAACTGAGTTACCGTTTTCATATTGGGATTGTGCTTTATATATCCCCAGCCACAAAAGTCCCCTATAGTCATACAACTTTCCCATGGCCTTTCTGATGGAGTTGTATGCTGTTCCGGTGTATCAAAATCTTCAGGAAGACCAGACCTGTTGTTTATAATAATTCCCGGTTGTAATTTCCGCACCATCTCATTCAGTTCCTTACTTCTCAATAAAACGGATTGTTCATTTATTTCAGTATCTGGTATCCAGGCACCATCGTACCATAGGATATCTATCTTACCATAGTTTGACATCAATTCCTCTACCTGACTATGCGCCTGCTGGACCATCTGTTCAAAACTTTCAGGATATTTCTTTCTATCAAAATATCCAGGGTATCTCCAGTCAAG
>JAMWBP010000214.1 GCA_023819365.1 Candidatus Omnitrophota bacterium | reverse complement strand
ATCGGAATAGAGGTGCTTACCTTTTTTAAATTTTCTTATGTCGGAATTTTAGCAAAGCAATGGGAAATCTTGACAGATTTAAAATAGTATTATAAAATTTTTATTCCGAGTTGTAAAATTGGATGATTGCGGGGTGGAGCAGTGGTAGCTCGCCAGGCCCATAACCTGGAGGTCGGCCGTTCAAATCGGCCCCCCGCAACTATATGGAGGATTGTGGAAGTATCTGAAAAATTAAAGGACTCTTTTACAGGGAGAGAGTGTGAAAAAAGGTGGAAGAAAAACACTATCCATTGACATTGGAAGCACTAAAATCAGGGTGTGTGATTTAGAACTTTCTAGTCATGGACCGCTTGTATCCTATTATGATGAAATGATTATTCCTGTTTCTCCAGAAGAAAGAGAAGAATTTATAAACACTGAGGCAATAAATTTTGTAAGAAGTCAGCATGCAAAATCATTTTATGTGTCATTACCGGGAAGAGGGGTACTTGTTAGAAGCTTAACAGTTCCAAAAGTTCCGTTAAAAAAACTGAAAGATATCCTTAAATATGAAGTGCAGCAGCAGATACCATTTCCTCTTGAAATAGTAGAGTGGAAATTTCAAATTATAAGCGAAACAGCGCAGAGCTATAATGTATTATTGGGAGCAGTTAAGAAAGATATTATTGGCGACTTTATATCTCGTTTAACTACATTTGGTATAGACCCTTTGTTTCTTGATATAGATCCTTTTGCTATTCTTAATATATTTATGTTTTCGCCCAAGTTTTCTCCTGACAAATGTCAAGCAATTTTAGAAGTTGGAGCAAGTTCTTCTAATTTTATTATTCTCTATCGGGAAAAAATCCTCATTCGCTCCCTTACAACCTCTGGAGATACTATAACTAATTCTATAGCTGAATCAAAATCCATCTCTTATGCTGAAGCAGAAGGAGAGAAGATTGCTGGGAATATAGAAAAAGTATCTGCAGTAAAAACAACTATTGAGAGTTTACATACAGAAATCCAGAACTCTATAGATTACTGGAGATTTACCCAGAAAGGACCAGAAGTAGAAGAATTACATCTCTGCGGAAGAGGTGTTTTGTTAAAGGGATTTAAAGAGATTCTTCAGGAAAAATCTAGGATAGCAACATTTTATTTTAATACCTTCTCTAATATAGACATTGATGAACAATATGCTAAACTTCGCTCTTTTGAAACAGAACTTGCTGTCTTATTAGGGATTGCCTTAAGAAAAATAAGAAAAACAAATGTGGATATTAACTTGCTTCCCGAGGAAGTTGAAAGAATACGTGAATTCAGATACAACCGTCCTTATATATATCTTTCTGCTATTATGGCAGGGCTAATAGCAATTACACCATCCCTCTTTTTTAATCAAGAAAAATCAATGTTAAAAGGGATACTTACTGAAATGGAAGTTTCTCTTAAGGAATATGAAAAGTATAAACCTGATGTGGATAGATTGAAGGGAGAAATAGCAAAAATAAAAGGACAAGTAGATATCATAGAAAAAATTATTAATGAAAAAGATGTTTGGTTAAGACGGATAATTACTTTAGGCAATTCTTTTCCAAGTAGTAGAGTATATTTGGTTTCTTTTATACCTGGGCAGGCGCCCTCAGGAATCCCTGCTGCACCAACTCCTCAGGAAATATCTGTTGCACCGCCAAGGCCACCCGAATCTATGCCTGTACCACCAGGGACAACTCCTCCTGGACCTCCTACCTCTCCAGAAGTACCCATTCAAACACAACAGTCGCAGCCAGTAACTGACATAAAAGTAGAAGAAGAGAGGGTCTTTACTTTAAATGGAGAAGTAATAGTCACTGATATAAGAACTGCTTTTAGTGATTTTAGGACATTTGTAACTAAATTATCAGAACTTGATTTTATAAAGTCAGTTAGTATAAATTCCTGTGAAGTTACTCCAACAAAAGAAAAAATTCAATTCTCGTTATTGATAGAAATAAAATGAAAAAGATAAAAATATTTTTAAAAAAGTTTTCTCTCTTGCTCTCTCTAATAGTAGTAATCGGTATAATGGTAGCGGGATATCTCTTTACTAAAAAAATGCGTTTAGAAATAAAGGGACTAGAGGAAGAGATAAAGAAGAAATACACACAAATTACTGCTTACGAAACAGGTAGAGAAGAAGCACCTTCTCCTGAACTAACAGCAAAACTTGCGAAAGAAAAAGAGTATCTTGATAAAAAGTTTAACCTCTTTATGAATAGTTTCTCCACCGTTTATCCTGTAGTTCCAGAGTTTACTTTTTTTGATCCATCAATTGAATATAAAGAATTTCTTTATTTTTCTCTGGATCGCCTTTATAAAAAAGCAGAGAAGAAGAATGTTCTACTGCCAGGATCTTTAGGATTTCAGACCACAGGGCCCGTTCCTTCTGAACAGATTCCAAAACTCACATTACAGTTTGAAATAGTAAAGGACCTAATAAACCTTATTATTGATGCAGGGGTAACATTTGTAGAGAATATAACACCAGGAGAACCACAACAAGTGGATTTTTATCAGGTACTCCCTATAAAATTAAGGATAAGAGGAACAAGTAATGAAATTGTAAGATTTCTTAAATA
>JAMWBP010000213.1 GCA_023819365.1 Candidatus Omnitrophota bacterium | reverse complement strand
ATCATCATCTGCTTATAAGTAAATCACCTTCATATTACTATTACCATCAATTAATTTATCAAACATCTTTGCCTGTTCTATAGTCCTTGAAAATCCATCCAGGATAAAACCGTTATTGTAGATAGAATTGCATAACTCCTTCCCTATCATTTCTATAATAATCTCGTCGGGAACCAGATCTCCTGATTCTACATATTTTTTTGCCTTTCTTCCTATATCTGTTTCCTTTTTTAGGTTTTCTCTTAAAATATCCCCTGAAGAAACGATAGGAATATTCCATTCTTTACTTAAGTATCCACCTAATGTCCCTTTTCCTGCTCCAGGAGGTCCAAGCAATATCAATATTCTTTTCCTCATTTTTTTGCCTTTTTAAGAAATCCCTGATAGTGTCTTACAAGAAGATGTGCTTCAACCTGTCTTAATGTCTCTATGAGAACAGAGACAATAATCAAGACACCTATACCACCGAACAGACTTGCTACTATATAAGGGATTCTCTTATAAATATGCATAATGAGATATGGTAAAATTGCAATAGCTGTTAACATTAAAGAGCCCGGGAAGGTCAACCGGTTTAGAATCCTTTCCAGATATACTGCAGTTGATTTTCCCGGCCTTATACCCTGTATAAATCCACCATATTTCTTAAGGTCATCAGCGACATTGTCAGGGTTAAAAATAATACTTGCGTAGAAATAACAGAAAAATATTGTAAATATTGCATAAAGTAACATTCCTAATCCACCTGTAGGGGATAATAAACTTGCTATCTTCTGTAATATCCTATTTGTAGAAAAAGATAGAAAAGTAGCAGGAAAGGTGAGAATTGATATAGCAAAGATAAGAGGTATAACACCTCCCTGGTTGATCTTTATGGGAAGATATGTTGTCTGTCCTCCATAGACCTTTCTTCCAACTACTCTCTTAGCATACTGAACCGGTATTCTTCTTTCGCTCTCGTTTACTATAATTGCAAAGGCAACAACAATAAAAATTAAAATTATCATAATCAACACAGCAAAGAAATTAATCTCTCCTACAGAGACCAACTGGACAACTCTATGAAAGGCGACGGGCATCCTTGAAAGGATACTTGCTGTGATTATAAGAGATATCCCATTACCTATTCCCTTTTCAGTTATCTGTTCTCCGAGCCACATAAGAAAAATTGTTCCTGTTGTGAGTGTAATTACAGTTGTAAATCTGAATAGCCATCCTGGATTCGGGACAATTACTATTTCACCAAAATGAGCAGGATTTTCAAGCCATATACTTATGGCAAGTCCTTGGAAGATACACAGTCCTACTGTTCCAATCCTTGTAATCTGTGTAAGCTTCCTTCTCCCCTCTACTCCAGTTCTACGTAAGTTATCAAAATAAGGGATGATGGATGTTAGTAGTTCAAGGATAATAGATACACTTATATAAGGCATTATCCCAAGGGCAAAGATTGTAGCATTACTTAGTGCCCCTCCTGAAAAAAGGTCCGCAAGCCCAAGTAATGTATTAGGAATCTGTTCAAAAAACTTAGCCAGTGCTTTACCATCTATCCCTGGAGATGGAACATAACAGCCCAACCTATATACAGTTAAAAGCCAGATTGTGATAAAAATCCTTTTTCTAAGGTCGGGAATTTTAAAACTATCCCTGAAACTATCTAACATTACATCTTCTCCTTTTTATTAATTTCAAATACTTTACCACCTGCCTTTTCTATCTTTTGTTTTGCTTTATCTGAAAACATATGTGCATGGATTTCAATCTTCTTCTTTATCTCTCCCTTCCCTAAAATTTTTACCAAAACTCCCTTTTTTATGATACCTTTTTGTTTAAGAGTTTGTGGATTTACAACAGCATTATCATTAAATGCCATATCTATCCTGTCCAGATTAACAATTTCTGGATAGACCTTTTTTAGATGTGTAAAACCATACTTTGGTAATCTTCTAATCAAAGGCATCTGGCCACCTTCAAAGTTATATGGAAGAGAAAAGCCCTTCCTTGCTTTATGTCCTTTGTGCCCCCTCGTAGATGTTCCTCCATGACCAGATGCGTCTCCTCTGCCAACTCTTTTTTTCTTATGAGTTGCACCTAAAGGTGGTTTAATCGTTTCTATCTTCATTTTCTTCCTTTCTATTAAGTTTTAAAAGTGCTTTGACCGTAGCATTTACTACATTTAAAGGGTTTGTAGAGCCAAGTGTCTTACAGGTGATGTCAGGTATACCACAGACCTCAAAAATAGCACGCATGGCTCTACCAGCAACCATTCCATGTCCGCGAACTGCCGGTTTAATAATCACACGAGAGGCCCCAAACTTTGCTTCAATATCATAAGGTATAGTTGTCTCTATAATAGGTACGGTTATCATATTTTTTCTTGCCTGTTCTGTTGCTTTTCGTATTGCCTCAGGGACTTCGGATGCCTTCCCTATTCCAAAGCCGACCTTCCCTTTACCATTACCAACCACTACCAATGCTCTAAAATTAAGGTTTTTTCCACCTTTTGTAACCTTCATCACCCCTCTTACTTCTACGACAATTTCCTTTTCCTCAGCAGGTGCACCAGCGCGGTGGAGCCGGCCCCGCCCGAAGAACCGACAACCGCGACGCCCCCCAGCCTCCACGCATGGCAAAGCG
>JAMWBP010000212.1 GCA_023819365.1 Candidatus Omnitrophota bacterium | reverse complement strand
ATGAATCCCTTCTGCGCGCGAGGACACAGAAAAGCACAGATGTTACCATAGTTGGAAGACCTGCTTCACCTCCAGGAATGCCTGTTGTAGAAACACCAAGATATGAAGAGACAAGTGAAGACAAAAATGAGGTGATATTTGCGCTTAAACTTATAAGGGCATTAGGCAATATGAGAGATAGGCAAGGTCTTTCAGTTATTAAAAAGGGATGGGATGAGTATGGGGTTGACAGTGAACTTATATATTACTTATTAACTCTTGCACAACTGGGCGATTTTACTGGGATACAATCACTCGCTCAACGTCTTAGAGAGGACTATCCTCAGTCGCAGTTAGATACAGAAATAGCATTGCGTAAAAGTATTATAGAAGTTGCGGGAGAATATCTTGCCCAGAAACCCGACCCGAAACTTCAGGGGTTGATTGAATTTTTAAGTGAAGAAGGAGAACATCCTGAGATTAAAGGAGCGGCTTTAAGTGTCCTTGCCTCTCTTACAAAGGCACCTGGCAAGTAAAAAAGTATCTTTGAGGAAACTTGTTGAAACAGGAACAAACTTCCTTAAAGAAAATAGTATTGACCAACCACGGAAAAATGCTGAAGTTCTTTTATCACATATTCTTAATAAGCCAATTTATTATATCTATACAGAAGATATCTCTCCCTCCAAAAAGGTTGTAGTTGCTTATAATAAACTTCTTATAAAAAGAGCCAGTGGGATTCCTCTTCAGTATCTTACAAAAACAGTGAATTTTTATGGATATAGTTTTTTCATAAAAAAAGGAGTTTTTATTCCCAGACCTGAAACAGAGATAATTGTTGAAAAGATAATAGAAATCTATAAAAGATATTTTTCTCCTTCGTATATAAAAATACTTGATATTGGAACCGGTTGTGGAAATATTGCCATCTCTCTTGCAAAGGAGATTCAAAACTGTAAGGTAGTAGCAACAGATATCTCTAAAAAGGCGATTAAAATAGCCGGTTATAATGCAGAACTACATAAGGTTAAAAACAGGATAAAATTTTTAAAGACAGATATTTTTCCTCATCAGAAGAAAAAGTTTCATATAATTGTGAGTAATCCCCCTTATATCCCGCGTTCAGAAATACCTCTTCTCAATATAGAAGTCCGTAAAGAACCATTCAGGGCTCTCTCTGGTGGGAAAGATGGGTTAAATATAATTAAAAAAATTATAAAGGGCTCTGAGGAGTTTTTAAAAGATAGAGGTTTTTTACTCCTTGAAATAGGAGATAAACAGGGAGAATATATAAGAAAGATACAAACTCCTCTGAATTTAATAGAAATTGAAAAAGACCTTGCAGGTATTGAAAGAGTAATTATATTCCAAAAAAAAGATTGACGGATTTATCATAAATGTTAAAATTTTCAGGCATACAAGAGAATAAAGATGGAAAAATTTATTATAACAGGGGGTAGAAAACTCTCCGGAACTGTGGAAATCTCTGGTTCCAAAAATGCTGCTTTACCCATTATATCAGCAGCCATCCTTGCAGATGGTAAGACAATTCTTCATAATATACCTGATGTAAAGGACATAAAGACAATGATAAAAATTCTTGAGTACTTAGGGGCGAGTGTAAAATATAGTGATAATGTCCTTGAGATAGACCCATCTGGTATATATAGATATACAGCCCCTTATGAGTTTGTCAGTACAATGCGTGGCTCTATATGTCTTTTAGGTCCATTGCTTGCAAAATACAGGGAGGCAAGGTTTTCTATGCCTGGTGGTTGTGTAATAGGGACAAGGCCCATTGACCTTCATATAAAAGGGTTGAAAAAACTTGGTGTAGATATAACAATTGAAGAAGGATATATAGTAGGTAGAGCAGAAAAATTAAAAGGTGCTACTATCTTTTTAGGTGGTAATTTTGGTTCAAGTGTACTTGCAACCGCAAATGTAATGAGTGCAGCAACACTGGCTCGTGGAGAAACAGTTATTGAATTTGCATCCTGTGAACCAGAGATTGTGGACCTGGCAAAATTTTTAAAACGGCTGGGAGCAAAGATATACGGAGAAGGTTCTCACTGTATCAGGATAGAAGGAGTAAAAAAACTTAAAGGAACAGAATATTCAATAATTCCTGATAGAATTGAGGCAGGGACATACGTACTTGCTGGTTGTATTACTTCAAGTTCAATTACAGTGAAGAATTTTGTTCCATCGCATCTGCTTTCTTTTCTTGATAAGGTAGAGGAAGCAGGTCTATCATTTACAACAGGTAATAATTTTATAAAGACACATAAGTCAAAAAAAAGATGGGGTTCAGTAGATATTGTTACTCTTCCCTATCCAGGATTCCCTACAGACCTTCAGGCACAGATGACAGCATTTCTTACCCTTGCCGATGGAATAAGTACTGTAACAGAAAAGATTTTCCCAGAAAGATTTATCCATATAGGGGAGTTAAACAGGTTAGGAGCGAATATTACTCTTGATGGGCCAAAAGCAGTAATAAAAGGTGTGGATAAACTAAAAGGGGCAAAAACAATGGCATCTGATCTCCGGGCAAGTGCTGCAATAGTTCTCGCAGCACTTGCAGCAGAAGGAGAAACAGAGATATCAAGGATATACCATCTTGACAGAGGATACGAAAAGTTTGAAGAAAAACTTTCAGGAC
>JAMWBP010000211.1 GCA_023819365.1 Candidatus Omnitrophota bacterium | reverse complement strand
CTTTGCAAAAGCAGATATGGAAGAATTAAAAAACGCTATAAGGGGAGTGAATTATTACAATACCAAGGCAAAAAATATAAAGAAACTTGCAGAAATAATTGTTGACCGGTACAATGGACAGATACCTGAAACAATGGAAGAACTTATAAAATTACCAGGTGTAGCAAGAAAGACAGCAAATGTTGTCCTATCTCAGGGATTTGGGAAAGCAGAAGGTATTGTAGTTGACACCCATGTAAAACGACTGGCAGAACGTTTAGGACTAAGCAAGGCAAAAACACCTGAAAAGATTGAACAGGACCTTATGAAGATTATACCTCGTGAAAAGTGGATCTCTTTTCCGTTTGCATTGATACTTCACGGAAGAAGTGTCTGTAAAGCAAAAAATCCACTCTGTGGTATATGTGTTTTAAACCCATTATGTCCATATGGAGATAAGCAAAATGTCAAATATCTTAAAAAAGATTGATGTATTTTTGTTGCTATTGCTTATTTCTGGCTGTAGTGCAACCATTGATACAGCAAAACAGAAGGAGATAACAAAGGATACATACCACTATGTAAGGCAGGGCGAAAATCTGTTCAGGATTTCAATGTATTACTATGAGGGTAAATCAACTAAAGAAGTACTGGAAGGTGTTGAAAAAATTAAAAATGCTAATAATATGAAAACTAATAGTATCTCTCCAGGCCAGCGACTTCTTATACCTCATACACTGAAAAAACAGCCAAACTATCCTCTGCTTCCTCCCTCTGATATTACAACCACAATAAAGTCATCTACCACGCCAGTTTCATCAACCACAAAAGAAACAAAGATTGAACAACCAGAGACACCGAAATATCGCCCTATATTGACTGACAGGGCCTTTATCTGGCCTGTCAGCGGAAAGATTATATGCAACTTCGGTGAACTGGATAACCAGGGAATAGATATACTTGTAGCCCCAGGGATAGATATCCTGTCAGCAGATGATGGGAAGATTGTCTTTGCAGGAATGACTTCAAAATATCAGGAGACCATTATCATTGAACATTCTTCTAATGTATACACTGTATATAGCCATGACCTTGACATACTTGTACAGGCAGGCGATTATGTAAGGAAGGGAACACCTATAGCAAAAGTTAAAAGTGGAACACACAGAACAAGATACATACATTTTGAAATAAGGATTAATAATGTAGCGGTTAATCCTGTTGTATATCTTCCACAACAGTAAGGGAATATATGGAAAACTTATCTATTTATGAAGGTGAACAACTGTTATCTTCTTACGCTGTAAAACCATCAGAAACACTTGGCAGGAGATACTCTGAGAAGGAACATCCTTTAAGAAATCCTTTTCAGAGAGATAGGGACAGAATAATACACTCTACTGCCTTTCGTAGATTAGAATATAAGACACAGGTATTTATATACCATGAAGGCGATTATTACAGAAACCGGCTTACACACACATTAGAGGTCCAACAGATTGCCAGAACAATTGCACGAATATTAAAACTCAATGAAGACCTTGTAGAAGCCATATCTCTTGCACACGATATCGGACACACACCTTTCGGACATAAAGGTGAAGTTGTCTTGAATGAACTTTTGATAGAGAGGGGCTTTAAGGGATTTGAACACAACAGACAGGGGCTACGTATTGTTGATAAACTTGAAAGAAGATATCCGCAGTTTCCGGGCTTAAACCTGTCATTTGAAGTGAGAGAGGGGATTATAAGGCATAATACAAGTTATGATATCCCGCTGGATAAAGATGAGTTTGAAGAATTTATAAGATATCCATCCCCTTCCCTTGAAGCCCAGGTAGTAAATTTCGCAGATGAGATTGCCTATACCTGCCACGGCCTTGATGATGGCTTGAAATCAGGGATAATCACAATAGATAAACTGAAAGAGATACCTTTATGGAAAGAGATTGAGGATGACTCTTACATGGAAGGGATGGATGAAGAGATGCAGAAAACTGTCATAATAAGAAACCTCATAAACCATCTTGTTATTAATCTTGTAGATAAAAGCAGGGAAAATATCCAGAGGGCAGGTATCATAACAGTTGGAGATGTGAGAAAAAACACCCCTGTACTTTCCTATCCCGCCTCATTAAAAAAGAAACTTGAACAGATGCGTAGTTTCCTTGAAGACCAGATGTATTCACATTTCAGGGTAATCAGGATGACACATAAGGGTGCAATGATAATAAAAGACCTTTTCAATGCATATATAGAAGAGCCCAAACAACTACCACCGCATATACAGGAACGGATGAAAAAGGAAAAACCTGAGATAGTCATTGCTGACTATATTGCAGGGATGACAGACAGATTCGCACTTTCAGAACACAAGAAACTTTTTGACCCGCACTATCCTGTATGATACTGTATTTTATGGACGAAATTAAAAAATTCTACTTATGTACTATTCTTGCTGGTTTAGGACCGGTAAGAACAAAAAAACTTTTAGAATATTATCAGATCAAAAAACCGCTTTTTAGTTATCATCAACATTCCAAAATTACTCAGATTGAATTAATTAAGAGTTTTTTTAAAAAAGAGAAAAATTTAGCTTTGGTGTGCGATGCCGGAACTCCTGGTATTTCTGATCCCGGTGGAAATTTGGTTGCTTTGGCTCTCCG
>JAMWBP010000210.1 GCA_023819365.1 Candidatus Omnitrophota bacterium | reverse complement strand
TGCATCTATTAGATTTCGCAGGTTTTCATAACTGCAAATCGTGCCTGTATTGGAAATCAGGTATAAACAAAGTTCTTTAAACTCTTTCACTTTTCTTATTGAGTACCTTGCGAGTAAATCACGGTAGATTATGTCTTTGAAATACTGTTCAAGTAGTGTTGCATCTCCCTGTTTTATAACTTCGGGAAATCCGCCAAAGAACAAGTATTCATTAAACAGGGTCTTTATAAAAACTTTTTTTTCGGTTATAAATAAATCCTTATCACTGAAAGAGACATTATTAAGCAAAAGATATTCATAAAAAGAAAACGGCCATAGAATTATCTGTCTGTTCCTGCCCGTTAACACAGAAGATATTTCCGAGCTTAACAGAGTAGCATTGGAGCCAGTAATAAATACCTTAACATCTTCATATTCATATAGCCTGTTGCTCCATTTTTCCCATCCTTTTATGTTTTGAATTTCGTCAAGAAAGAAAAACTTTTTACCTTTCGGCTTCTCTATTTCCAGAAATGTTTCATAAAGAATTTCAAAGTCATTAAAGTTAAAATCAAGGAATCGTTCATCTTCAAAATTAAGGTAAAGAATATTAGAGGCAGGCAATTTATATTCGGAAGCGATGTCATCCGCTATCAACTTCATGAGAGATGATTTACCGCTTCTTCTGACTCCGGTTATTAAAACTATCTCTCTGGATTTAATATAATTCCTTATTGTTTTTTGGACTGTGCGCCTTATCAGTTCCTTTTTGGATAAAAATTTCTCTTTGTGGGTTATTACCAACTCTCTCAATTTATTCTTTTCCATAGAGACCCTCATATATTATATTACTATTATAATATTTTGATTGAAATAAGTCAATAGTATTATAATATATATCAAACTGCGTCCATATTTACAAACTTAAAATACACAACAATTTAGAATTTCAATTTTTAAGCACCGCTACATCCGTGTGATAAATCACACCGCTACATCTTAAATTCTGCAAAACCCCATAAAAAGAGAAAGCCCCGGATTGCTCCGGGACTTTCTCTTCTTTTTCTAATCTCTGTTGTTGCCTTATGGGTTTTTGATATACCCTACATCAGTAGAAGGATAATTCTTGTTAGGTACTTCGTCGTTAAACTTTCCTATTGGCACCCACTTGGTATGCCCCCCTTTATATAAAACATTCACACCTTCTGCTGTGTGGTTAACTGTTCCTGTTACAGCATCTTGTAGGGCAGTCCTTGTCCAAGATGAACCAATTGTCCCTGCCTTATCTGCTGCAAGGACTGTATCATCTGCAGTTGACTCGCTGAGCCCTAATGCATACGCATAGGAACACTTGCTTTCCAAGTGTAAATAAATATTATCAGGATCGTTCATAGAAGGATTCCCAAGAGTAGACCCTGCTTTTCCCCATCTTGCATCAGAAGGGCATCTAAATGTTTTTTCATCCTCAAGGTATCCCATCCTCCCTGCCTTTCCTATAAGAGTAGAAAAAGCCAATGTAGGATACATGTACTGAACAGTACTGGTGTTGCCAACAGGATAGTTTTCATCATAGTCCTGGGCATACATCTTTATGGCAAGTCCTATCTGCTTTAAGTTTGAGATACATACACCGCGCCTTGCCTGTTCCCTTGCCCTTGCTAATGCTGGTAGCAACATCGCCGCAAGGATTGCTATTATGGCGATGACTACCAGCAGTTCTATCAGGGTAAACCCTGTTTTTCTCTTCATCTCTCCTTCACCTCCTTTTCAAACTATTTTACCAACCATCTCTAATTAGAATCCGTTTGTGTTAGTATTATAATCAGCATAAGAAGTCAGCTTCTGAGGATAATAAGAATGTAAAGTCCAGGGGAGTGCATTAGGTATATCTTCCTGCCGCAAGAAGAAGTATCTGTTGCCGCCTGATAAAACACCAACACTACTTATCCACTTTGCATTCCCTCTGACATACAGGGCATTTACACCTTCTGTACCGTGGGCATCTGATGTAGCCATAATCAAATTATTTGTCTGTGCACCATAAGAGGTACTTTTCTTATCAACCACGATGACGCTTTCTCCGTTTGTTTGCTGGTGGAATCCCATTGCATAGGCATAGGAACAAGAATCTGACACAAGGAGTCCTGCTGTTGGAGAGAGAGAGTCAGTAGAACTCGGGCACAGGAATACCTTTGCAGCAGTGATATACTGGTTTACCCTGGGGTTTCCTGAACCATCCACAAGTCCTGTCAATAGGTTAAATGCCAAAGTAACATTCCCTTGGTGCGTGTCTCCACTAGGAGCTGTTGCTCCTTGCCAATATGGGAAGAAGTCACCGAAGTCCTGTGCATACATATGGAGCGCAAGCCCTATCTGCTTCAGGTTGGATATGCATGCTCCTCTCCTTGCCTGTTCCCTTGCCCTTGCCAGTGCTGGCAGAAGTAGCGCTGCCAGTATCGCGATAATCGCGATGACCACCAGCAACTCAATCAAAGTAAATCCTTTCTTTCTCATACTTTCTCACCTCCTTTCTTATTTTATCACGGTGGAAAGTACACACACTTTCCGCCTTTATATCTCTTTTATATCATATATTTTTATTTTTGTCAAGTTTGATAAAACTACCTAAAATTCCGACATAAGAAAATTTAAAAAAGGTAAGCACCTCTATTCCGAT
>JAMWBP010000209.1 GCA_023819365.1 Candidatus Omnitrophota bacterium | reverse complement strand
AGGGGAGGTATGTAATATCTTTGAAGATAGAAAGGGAAAGGTAAAAAAAGTGCATCTGATTATCTTTTTGTCTTCTTTTTCAAAGGCAGATAAACTTAACAGAACACTTGAGAGATATACAGACCTTAATGTAGATGGAAGACCTATATTACAGATTGATGTAAAGGAATTTGTAAAGATATTCAAGGATAGTGATGACAAAGGTTTTATCGTTCCTGCTCATATATGGACACCTCACTTTTCTCTCTTTGGTTCCAACTCTGGTTTTAACTCAATATATGAGTGCTTCGGGGATTTCACAGATGATATTTTTGCCCTTGAGACAGGGTTGAGTAGTGACCCTGAGATGAACTGGATGGTATCTGCTCTTGATAACTACGCCCTTATTTCAAATTCAGATGCCCATTCACCTTCAAAGATAGGTAGAGAGGTGAATATCTTTAAAGAAAAGTTTAGTTTTCCATCTCTGAAAAAGATACTAAAAGACAGGGATACAGAAAAATTTATCTTAACTGTTGAGTATTTCCCTGAAGAGGGGAAATATCACTTTGATGGGCATAGAAACTGCAGTGTGTGTATGTCTCCGGAAGAGACAAAAAAGAATAATGGTCTCTGTCCTGTATGTGGAAGAAAACTTACTATAGGGGTAATGAACCGTGTTTATGAGTTATCTGATAGGAAATATGGAGAGAAACCTTCAAAGTTTGTTCCATTCCGTAAGATGGTGCCTCTTGACCAGATTATTGCAAGTGTTATCCATAAAGATGTAGATTCTATTCCTGTAAAGAACAAGTATATAGAGATTATTGAGCGTCTCGGGAACGAATTTAATATACTTCTTGAACTTTCTGAAAGTGATTTGAGAAAAAGGATAGATGGTGATATTGTTAATGGAATAATCAAAGTGAGAGAAGGTAGAATAAATATTGTTCCCGGTTATGATGGAGAATTCGGAAAGGTGGAAATACCCTGTGGAACTTTTAACATTGAAGACCAGCAGACCCTTTTTTAGTTCAATCTATAGAAAATTTATCATACGGGAAGATATCCTCGTTTTTAAAATCATTTCAGTATATCTTCTGCCTTTTTGCTTATTTTATCTTGCCATTATATATCTGAAAAGATGCCTTATCAGTCAGAGAAAACTGGATATTCCTGTGATAAGTATAGGAAATATAACTGCTGGTGGAACAGGTAAGACACCACTTGTGATGTACATAGCGAGTTTATATCAGAGATATGGAATGGGTATTATAATTGCTTCTTCCGGTGCAGGAAAAGGTAGAGTAAGATACCTCAATACAGAAATTGAAGATGAAGCAGTTATGATTAAAAATAATTTTCCGAATATAACAATTACAGGGAAAAAAATAGAAGAAATTATAAGAGGGATGAACGGAGATAGAAAAAATGTTGTTATCTTTGATGATGGATTCCACTGCCACTATATCTATAAAGACATAGAGGTCCTTGTTATAGATATGGCAAATCCATTTGACAACAATATGTTGTTACCATCCGGACTTTTAAGGGAATCAAAGAGAGAACTTAAAAGGGCAGATGTTTTTATATTAAGCCATCCATATATGGTTGATAAAAAAGAATATCAGTCCCTTGTTAATTATTTAGGGTATTTTAAAAAACCAATATTTATTATGGATTATAAAATTGATGCTCTGAGGAATAATAGAGGGGAAATATCATCAGAGGTTATTATGAACAAGGTTGTTATCGCATTTACAGGGACAGGAAGTCCTTTTAACTTTTTTTCTCTACTATCCACACTATCACCGTCAAAGATTTATGGGATTATATATCCTGACCATTTTAATTATCAAAAACAGGATATAAAGGAACTGGAAAGCACTTTTTTTAAAAAGGATGCAGAATATCTTATAACAACGGAAAAGGACTATGTAAAATTAATAAAATATGATTGGAAGACACCTCTTTTTTATCTGAAGATAAAGCCGGTTATAAAAAGCATAAATGAAGACGAATTTGACACCTTACTATTTAATGCATTAAAATAGTTTGTTTAAGAATAACCAGAAAGGAGGTCAAAAGATGGCTTTCTCTCCTACTAAATTTATAACAGAAAAGACCAAAGAATTAAAAGTAAAAATAGGTAATAGCAGGGCAATTATAGCAACATCAGGTGGTGTTGATAGTATTACCTGTGCCATACTTGCAAAGAAAGCGCTGGGTGAAAACATTGTTGTGCTTTTTCTTGATGATGGCCTTATGAGAGAAGGGGAGCCGGAAGAGGTGAGGAAGTTTTTTGAAAGTGTAGGGATAAACCTTGAGATATGGGATGTAAAAGAAAGGTTTTTTGAAGCGTTGAAGGGGAAAATAGACCCTGAAGAGAAAAGGATTGCTTTCAGAGAAACTTTTTACAGAACATTAGGACAGGCGGTGAAAAGTTATTCTGTAGATTTTCTTATTCAGGGGACTATCGCAGCCGATATTATAGAGACACAGAAGGGAATAAAGACACAGCATAATGTTCTGTCCCAGATAGGACTTAATCCAGCCATCTTTGGTCTACAGGTTGTTGAACCATTAAGAGAACTTTATAAACATCAGGTAAGGGAGGTAGCAAAAAAGTTAGGACTACCGAATAAATTTGCAGAGAGAAAACCCTTCCCAGGTCCTGGGCTGGCA
>JAMWBP010000208.1 GCA_023819365.1 Candidatus Omnitrophota bacterium | reverse complement strand
CTCACATTCTGGACTATGACATCAACCTTGATATTTTCTTTTACTAATGAACAGAAGATTTTCCCTGCAATACCAGGTCTATCAGGAACTTTAAATATAGTAATCTTTGCCTGCTTTTCATCAAGTGAAACAGACGATACATCTGCCCCTTCTTTGAGAGTGATTTCCTTTACCATTGTTCCCTCCCCTTTGCCGAATGTTGATTTTACTACAAAAGGCACATTGTACCTTTTAGCAAACTCAACTGCTCTTGATTGCATAACTTTTGCCCCTGCAGATGCCATCTCAAGCATCTCATCATATGAAATCTCAGGGATATGTCTTGCTTGATGAACAATATGCGGGTCTGCTGTAAATACACCTTCAACATCAGTATATATCTCGCATAGGTCCGCCTTTACCGCTGCTGCTATTGCGATTGCTGTCAAATCAGAACCCCCTCTTCCTAATGTGGTAATAGTGCTTTCAGGACTTATACCCTGAAATCCCGCTATAACAACGATGTTTCCTTTATTTAACTCCTCTATCACCCTTGATGGCTCAATCTTTTTTATTCGTGCCTTTGTGTGAAAACTATCTGTCTGTATCCCGGCGAAATATCCTGTCATACCTTCTGCCTTTTCTCCTATATTTTCAATAGCCATACACAGAAGTGCGACAGATACAATCTCTCCTGTGGATAAAAGCAGGTCCATCTCCCTTTCAGGTGGGTTAGGATGGACCTCTTTTGCAAGTTCAATGAGGTTATCTGTGGTCTTACCCATTGCGGAGACAACCACGATGACCTGATTCCCTTTTCTTTTCGTAGATACCACCTTTTCCGCAACATACTTTATCTTCTCTGTATCTGCAAGGGAACTACCACCATATTTCTGAACTATAAGCATGCTATCTCCCGTGCCTGTAATAGTATATTTATCGGATAAATCACACCGCTACATTCGTGTGATAAATCACACCGCTACACCATTTTTTGTAGCGGTGCCATTTATGGCACGAATTATTTTGTAGCGGTCGCATTTATGCGACGAATCGTGTGATAAATCACACCGCTACATCCGTGTGATAAATCACACCGCTACATTTATTATACTATAAGAAATGCTGAATTAGAAAATTTTCAGTGTTTAATATTTGAAAGTCCCATAAAGAACGTAATTAAAGAGAATATTATAAGTCCTTTGCCTACATCCGGAAGTATATCATTTACTTCTTTTATAGGCAGATATAATTCAATGAAATAAAAACCTTTTAAAAAAAGCAGGGTGCTAATGATGAACCATCCTGTCATAATTACTTTCTTTTTCCCTTTTATAAGTTTGAAGACAGGGTAGAGTAAAACAACCCAGAATATCCAGAAGAACCTCTGTATCTTATCAAGGGAAGATATATATGAATATGTCCAGGTGAAAGGTGTGAATATTATATTTTTTGGAGCATAGTTATAGTGGTATGTAATCACCCTGAATCTATCTGCCTCTTTTTTCCTCAATTCCTCTATCACGATATCTTTTCTCTCTTCGGAAGTGAGATTGGTCCAGTTATCCACCTTAAGTAATGTCCATATATTACAGAGATTATTCCAGCCATGCCAGTTAGTTCCGCCTACCATTACCAACCCTTTCCTTTTACATAAATCAATAATCTCTCTCTGTTTTTCCTGTGTTAATGGGACAGAAGAAATTCCAACTATCTCAAATCCATCAACCCCTGAATCTGATATC
Source organism: Candidatus Omnitrophota bacterium (assembly GCA_023819365.1). Lineage (GTDB taxonomy): Bacteria > Ratteibacteria > UBA8468 > B48-G9 > JAFGKM01 > JAAYXZ01. The sequence continues at coordinate 964 of JAMWBP010000208.1, read as the reverse complement.
TCTTCAAGGGATATCCCTGATTTTTTTTCTGCCCATATATGCGGAACTATAACTGCTCCACCATAACTGTGAACTGTATCTACTAATTCCTTCAGGTTATTAAACTCCTTTGGATTTAAATCATTTTCAATCCCTAAAAGATTTAGATAAATTCCTTTAAAGTTTATCTCCTGTGCAGGAATAACGGCAGTAGGTAAATTATTTCTTTTTATAATTCCTTCCTGTAGAATTGATGCTACATCTGCATTTTTGTGTTCTGTAATTGCCCAGCATTGAAACCCGTAGTTTTTATGCCATTGAAGGTTATATGCAGGTGTGACTATTCCATCATGTGAATATATTGTGTGTGAATGGAGGTCAATCAAAACCTTATCATAACTTTTTGGAACGAGATTATATCTTTGGACAGGTAGAAATATGCCGTATATTACAAGGAGAGCAAGGGAAATAAAAACTATGAATATCCCGTGGACAATTTTCTGGGCTTCCATTCTAATTTTTCCCTTTCGCATTATTAAAAATATAATCCATATACAGGAAAGCCATATAAACCAGGAAAGGAGTTGTCCCTTCGGATAAGGGAGATTGATAAAGTGTAAAGGGAAGTCAGTGAAAGGAACAAATACCTTTACAGCAAAAGGTTTTATGACCCTTACATCTTTTACAATCTCCTGTGTCTCTGGATATACAGGGTTTTTATAGTAAGGGATGAGGATGAAAAGGAGAAAAAGAAATATTGCAAGATATATCTCAACTTTTATGTCTTTTTTATTTTTAATGTATAGTTCTTTTAGAACCAATCTTTTTTCAAATAACCACCTTGCTATGAAAAAAGAGAATACTGCTATAGCAAACCCACCTGCTATATCAAGGGGAAAATGAGCACCTGCAAAACATCTGGAAATGCCTGAAAGGATACCTATGAGCCAGAAGAGAATACTGTATTCCGGTATCAGGTATGAAA
>JAMWBP010000207.1 GCA_023819365.1 Candidatus Omnitrophota bacterium | reverse complement strand
CCTTTTCTCATTACCTACAATATCTCTCCCCTATTGTCCTACTTATCCTTCTCCTTTTTTAACATTATCCACCCCCTCTTTATATAATTTCTTCTTATTGGGAGATGGATATTTTCGTATAGATTTTTTAATGAAGCAATGGGTTTACCTTGCTTTTGATACAAAGGTATTATACAATAACACTATGATAGGGATTTTTATATTTATACTTGGACTGGCATTCGGCAGTTTTGCGAATGTTGTTATATACCGGCTGCCGAAAGGTAAGTCAATAGTGAGACCAGGTTCTCAATGTCCTTCGTGTGGTAAAAATATCCCTTGGTATGATAATATCCCTATTTTAAGTTTTTTATTGCTAAAAGGACGGTGTCGTTTCTGTAAGGTGAAGATATCTTCTAGATATTTTGTAGTTGAACTGATTACCGGCTTACTCTTTCTTGGTTTATATCTGAAGTTTGGACTGACAGTACAACTTTTAATATATATATTCTTTACACTGTGCTTGTTGATAATGGGTTTTATAGATATAGATACATATCTGATATCAGATGTAATAGTTCTACCCGGAATTGCTATCGGATTTTTATGTTCTATCTTTTTTCCTCAGATGCATTATGATATGACAAGGAGTGGGAGTATATGGTATTCATTTATAGGTATTTTGGTAGGAAGTGGAATACTGATATTTCTTGCGATGATAGGAAGGTTACTTTTCAAAAAAGAGGCAATGGGAGGTGGAGATATAAAACTTCTATCAATGATAGGTGCTTTCTCAGGATGGAAAAGTGTCTTTATTACTATATTTTTTGCCTCTCTTTTAGGTACATTAATAAGTTTAACTCTTATAGGATTGAAGAAAAAGAAGATAGATGACTATGTTCCCTTTGGCCCATATTTAGGACTTGGTGCAATAATAGCAATTTTTTACAAGGGACTCCTCTTCCTTGGGTTTTTCATAAATTAAGAAATTTCTAATAGTTTTTCTATTTTTATCTGTGTGGGTTGTTGACATAAACAGGGAAAAATTGTAAATTTGGGAAGTGGAGCAAAGGTTATGAGTCAGGCGAGTATTGAAATTGTGAAAGAATTTTTCATAATAAACAATTTTCTTGTCCTCCAGAAAGACGATATTCTATTTGTTCAAAATGCTGAGGTTAATGAACCTGAAGAGATTGATAAATTTATTCTTTCAGGCAGTGAGGTGAGCAAGGTTGTAAAAGATGGTGTTGTGAAACCTGTCTGCTGGCATACCATGAAGTTTACTCCTGTTGTGCTTTCACGATTTCCAGAGATATTTGAATTTGTAAAGGGAAAGCATACCCTTGAAAGCAAAAGATACTTTCACGGAGATAGTTTCAAGAAAATGCTTGTTATCCCTTCACTACCTGCCTCAGACAACCTCCGTAAAGAAAGTATAAGGATAATGAGAGAAAAGGGGATAGACCATGTCATTACCTTCCCTTCTATCATTGCACATTTTATTGAGAAAATAGAACCAAGAAGTGTGTACCTATCCTCTATAAATGAGATATTCAGAGTATTAAAGTTTTATAAGTTTTTTGCTGATAGGGAACAGAAATTACCGTTTTAAAAATGAAAATATCACTGGATACCCCACTCAGAGATATTCCTTCTGTTGGAGAAAAACGTAATAAATCCCTTGAAAAACTTGGTTTAAAAAATGTTTATGACCTACTTTTTCTTTTCCCTCGCAAATATCTTGACCTGAGAAACTTCAAAAAGATATGGGCGCTTGTTCCAGATGAGGTTGCATCTGTAAAAGGTAAGGTAATAGCAAGAGAAGAAAAAAAGTTCCCTACAAAAAATAGAACATCATACCTGAAGGTTGCTATCTCAGACGGTACAGGTGTATTATTTCTCGTTTTTTTTAATCAGCCATATCTTAAAAATGTTTTTGTTATTGATAAGGAGTTCTTTGTAAATGGTAAGGTAGAGATATTTAATGGACAGATGCAGATGGTTAACCCTCTTTATGAAGAATATAGACAGGTAAAAAGGGACTGGATTTTGCCTGTATATCCTCTTTCTTCAGGGCTTACACAGCAGTATATGAGAAAACTAATAAGATTTGCACTTAACAAAATTGAGGAATACCCATATGAGATACTGCCCTTGAATGAGAGACATATCTTGAACCTACCAAATATAAAGTTTGCACTCCAGAATATTCATTTCCCACGGTCTGATGTAAACCTTGAAAAAGCAAGAAATTACCTGATTTTCAGGGAGTTCTTTATCCTTCAACTTGGGCTTCTTATAAGAAAAAGTATGGAGCAAGAAAAGGGAGGTGTATCTGTCTTTGAGATAGAAGATAATGTGATTGACATTTTTCAGGCATATCTACCATTTAAACTTACCAGACAACAAATTAATGTGATGAAGGAGATTATTTCAGATATAAAACAAGGCAAGGTTATAAATAGGATGATACATGGTGAGGTAGGTTCTGGGAAAACAGTTGTGGCTATATTTACCATATGGCTTTTTTCACGTATGGGATATCAATCAGCATTTCTTGTGCCTACAGAGATCCTTGCAGAACAGCACTATATCAACTGGCAAAAATTTTTCTTAGAGCAGGATATTCCTGCTGCATTATTGCTTGGGCAATTATCAGAGACAGAGAAAAAGAGGATAAGGGAAGAAGTAAAAAAAGGAGATATAAAGG
>JAMWBP010000206.1 GCA_023819365.1 Candidatus Omnitrophota bacterium | reverse complement strand
GGGTGTGCCTTTTCAATTTCATCAAGTAATATAACACTGTAAGGTCTCCTTCTTATCCTCTCGGTAAGTTGCCCACCTTCTTCATATCCAACATAACCAGGAGGTGCTCCTATTAAACGACTTACAGAAAACTTTTCCATATACTCGGACATATCTATCTGGACCAGTGCCTGCTCATCTCCAAAAAGAAACTTTGCAAGCGCCTTTGCAAGCAGTGTTTTGCCTACACCAGTAGGGCCAAGAAAAAGAAAACTGCCTATCGGGCGTTTTCTTTCTTTCATCCCTGTCCTTGACCTTCTTATCGCTCTACTGACCGCTGATATTGCCTCATCCTGCCCGACAACCATCGTGTGAAGTTCTTTTTCCATCTCAAGAAGCCGTTCCTTCTCTTTCTTACATATCTGCACTACAGGAATTCCTGTCCACTGAGATACAACCTCAGCAATCTCTGCTTCTGTTATTACCTTCTTCTCCTCCGGTATAAGTTTTTCCCAGTTTGTCTTCAGGTAATCCAGTTTATTCTTAAGTTCTCTTTCTCTGTCTCTCATAGAAGCAGCCTTCTCATAGTCCTGCTTTCTTATAGATTCTTCTTTCTCTTCTATAACTTTTTTAATCTCATCCGCAACTTCTTCTATTTCCTTAGGTGGGTTATAAAGTTTTAATCTATGACGGCTTGCCGCTTCATCTATCAGGTCAATTGCCTTGTCTGGTAGAAATCTTTCTGTTATATATCTATCACTTAAAATTGCTGCTGATTCAATCGCTCTATCTGAGATTTTAACATTGTGATGTGCCTCATATTTTTCCCTCAAACCCTTTAAAATTTCTATTGTTTCATCCACTGTGGGAGGACTTACCATAACTGGCTGGAATCTTCTTTCAAGGGCACCGTCCTTTTCTATGTATCTTCTGTATTCATCAAGGGTTGTTGCACCTATACATTGTATCTCTCCACGAGAAAGAGATGGTTTCAGTATATTTGAAGCATCTATCGCACCTTCTGCCCCTCCGGCGCCAACAAGGGTGTGTATCTCATCTATAAAGATGATTACATTACCAGAATTCCTTATCTCATCAAGTACTATCTTCATTCTCTGTTCAAATTCACCTCTATACTTTGTTCCAGCAACCATACCTGGCAGGTCTATCATTATTATCTTTTTGCCCTTAAGAATCTGCGGTGCCTCACCTGAAACAATTTTCCGCGCAAGTCCTTCAACAATAGCGGTCTTACCAACCCCAGGCTCGCCAAGGAGAACAGGATTGTTCTTTTTTCTGCGACACAAAATCTGCATCACCCTTTCTATCTCCAATTCCCTTCCTATCACAGGGTCTAACTTCCCCTCTATAGCAAGTTTTGTAAGGTCTCTACCAAATGTTTGGAGTGCGTTCACCCTGGTTCTTTGATAGGATGTAGAAGATGCCTTACTATATCCCTGCCATTTCTGTTCCGTATTATCTAAAATAACATCTTCAAATACTTCACGGATATTCTTCAATGTAATTCCGTATGCTCTGAGAACTTTTGAAGGAATACTTTCCTCAGTTCCTATAATACCAAGGAGTATATGCTCTGTCCCTACATAAGTGTGCATATAAAACTGTGCCTCTTTAACTGCCAGTTCAAGAACTTTTTTGGATTGAGGACTTAAAGGAATTTCTCCTACATAGACAGGAATACCTACCTTCATATTTCTTTCTATCTCCTGCTTTAATTTTGAGAAATCAATTCCCATATGATGTAGGATAGATACACCTAATGCCTGAGTATCTTCAAGCATAGCAAGGAAGATGTGTTCTGGTTCAATCCTGTTATGTCCGTATTTAAGTGCCTCTTTCCGTGCAGAATCTAACAGAACTTTTACTCTTTCAGTAAATCGTTCAAACATCTCTTTTCCTTAAGTCAAGGGAGTCCTCTCCTTCAAATCCTCCTTCTTGACTTTCTTGTAGATATTTCATTATAACAATTCCTCAAACCATCGGATAAAGGTTCAACAGTTTAATATCTCTTCAAGTTCTTATTCTCTTTTTACTTTCACTTTATATTATACCTCATTTCTCAAATTTTTTACCAGTTTTATTTATATACAGGAACTCCTTCTGACATTGTCAATAAAGAATATTGTTTTTTTATTCTGTTTGTTATCTCTCCAGGTTTACCTGTTCCTATAGTCCTGCCATCAAGAGATATAACAGGCACTATCTCTGCGGCTGTCCCTGTCAGAAAACACTCATCTGCTGTAAATATATCATATCTTGTTATATCCATCTCTTTCACTTCAAGCCCTATCTCAGCAGCAATCTCCATCACTATCTCTCTTGTAATTCCTCCAAGTACTCCGGCAGAAATAGGTGGTGTAGCCAAACTTTTTTTATGAACAATAAATATATTTTCCCCTGTACATTCGCTTACATACCCAATATGGTTAAGCATAAGTCCTTCTGATGCACCTGCATTGTTTGCCTCTATCTTTGCCATAATGTTATTGAGATAGTTTAATGATTTTACAGCAGGGTTTAGTGCTTCAGGAAGATTCCTTCTTGTTCCAACAGTTATTACATCAAGTCCTTTTTCATAAATATCTGTAGGATATAACTCTATTTTACTGGCTATAATAAAAAGTGTTGGAATCTTACACTTCCTCGGGTCAAGCCCCAGATCCCCTACGCCTCTTGTAACAACAACCCTTATAT